>NZ_JBANSO010000019.1:0-90588 GCF_037070225.1 Vreelandella indica | reverse complement strand
GGCGCTCAAGTGGCTAAATGCCGATATTAAGATTACCCAGCCAGATGACCGGCTGGGTAAATGAATAAGGACAACAGGCGGTGGAAACGGCTCGAAATCGGGTTTTTCTACAGCCTCGTTAGGTGTAAAACTACAGGTCGACTTAATTTAATTCGCACATATTCACGAACTTGTTTTTGCTCACTACCCACGGCTATTGCTGCCATCAAAAAGAAAGCGCTGAAAGAAGCCCATATTAAATTGAAAGCCAATACACTTAACTGTTCACCGTCAGGGTTCCACCAAACTAGGCGAATTACGCCCCATATCGCACCGGCCATCAGTAAGGCTAATAAAAAAAGATGTGGACGTGTCACATTAAAATCAAAAAAGCTTCGATCTAATCGCCCCCCTTTCTCTGTAACATCAAACTTGCCGCGATTAGGGTTAAAAAGCGTAACGATAGAGGGTTTTAGCAAATGAAAGGTCAATACGGTCTCATATATTTCATTCCAGAAAGTATATCGATACTGTCCTACAAGTTTTGCATTGGTATAAACTACCGCAAACAAGTGAGGCAATACATAAACAGCCACAGACTGAGGTGAGGACTGAATAATATTGAGACCAAACAACAAATATGCTAATGGAGCTGTTAAAAAAACAAATCTTGCCAAAGGAAACTGAAAATGAAGCATTGCGCTTAAGTAGCAAAGCCGCTGTGGTACGGTTAAGCCTCTGCCCAATAGAGGGTTATCTCTGCGTAAAATCTGAGTCATACCACGAGCCCAGCGCGCTCTTTGAACAATATGCAATGCAAGACGTTCAGTTGCCAACCCTGCCGCCAGAGGGATGCCTAAATAAGCAGTGGACCAACCTTTCCGTTGTAGTTTTAATGCTGTGTGAGCATCTTCTGTTACCGTTTCAACCGCAAAACCACCAATTTCTTCTAAAGCACTACGACGAATAACAGCACATGAACCACAAAAAAAAGTTGCGTTCCAGTAATCATTTCCCTTTTGAATAGGTCCGTAGAATAATTCTCCTTCGTGCGGAACCTCTCTCCCACTGACGAGATTCCGCTCAAAAGGATCGGGTGAATAGAAATGATGAGGGGTTTGTATGACAGCTAAAGAATCATCAACAAGAAAAGAACCTACTGTGGCCTGTAAAAAGATGCGCGTTGTAATATGATCACAATCGAAAATACAAATTAGCTCGCCTTTAGTTTTTTGGAGAGCATTATTTAAGTTTCCTGCTTTAGCATGCTTATTATCTATTCGAGTTATATAGCCAACACCTGCTTGTGATGCAAAAGCACCAAACTCTGCTCTTTTTCCATCATCCAAAAGATATATATTAATTTTATCGGCAGGATAATCCAAATTTTGCGCCGCAAGCACTGTATCACGAACAACATCTAAACTTTCATTATAGGTAGGTATATACACATCAACCGTAGGCCACTCGTCAATTTCGTTTGGAAGCGGAACAATCTTACGTTCAAGCAGCCAAGCTGATTGAAAAAAGCTTAGCACTAACACTAGCCATGCATAAGCCTCTGCAGCAAGTAACCCGAAGCTTAAAACAGGTTCCAATAAACCTTCTGTAACCAGTGTTTCCGTTATCCGCCAATAAAGATAGCGGCTTGCGGTCATTACCGTTACCAACGCCATTGCTAAACGTATACGCGGAGAATTGACCTGCCCCATGGCTAACAAAAGTAAAGCAGTAATACCACCAAAAGCTAGTTGATTACTCAATGTCATAGGTGTTGATATGACGATTAATAAAATAGGCACACATAGCACTAGCAAAAAAATGATCCATAATTTGTAGAACAAATTTTTCATCACTCACCTTCCTGACGAACTTGTACTAATGCTGCATCTGGCATTAAACGCACGAGGTTGTGAGCAATATTCTCCAAATCATTTACAACTGCTGATGTATAAGCATGCTGTAGCACTGAAACTTGTAATGCATGAGCTTCAGATACCGCTGGGTCACGGTGCACTGATCCTAAAAGCGATGCGCCTAAACGCTCTTTGAGAAGGGAGTACACATCACGGCTAAGTTCGCTGCGCAGATCAAACTGATTGATGACATAATATAAATGTCTACTTATGGCTTCTGGATAGAAATCACCTTCTTCAATTGAAGGTAGAACAGCTAAAGAGGCACTATCTGCAAGCAATGCCGTTATACATAGCGGCTTTAACTGACAAACCGCATCCAATGCGACAGAGTGTCCAGGTGGTAAATCCATTAACAAAACGTCATCTTGAGAACCGTAAAAACCTTTTAGTGATTGATACAATGCTTTAGGGTCGTTGGCTAAAAAGCTTTCAAATCGATAGCGTTCCTCTCGAGTTGTATGGCCATAAGCTAGCACATCAATACCACTCGAAGTAGTTCTCACCATTTCATGCCAATACGGATTAGACGTTGCTTCAACCACATATCCTTGAGGATCATTAAAAGCAATACCAAAGTGCAGTTTCAAAGCATCCTGACCATCAAAGTCAATCACAGTGACATTAAAACCTTGACGCTGTAATGTATAAGCAAGATTAGCAGTTAACGTTGTTTTTCCTACTCCTCCTTTAGGAGATGCAACACAAATAAGTGTCATGAATTAATTAGCCTTAACAATTCTTTTAGCGAAGTTTCTTCTTTTTTACCAAGCTGTTTTTCAGGCTCATTATCTGAATACACATCAAATAGATGACCGAAAGAGTATCGCTGAGTTGGTGTGGGATGCGGCTGGCGGCCGGCAGCAACCGCATGATTCGATTGTGAAATAGTTTCTTGATGAGTTCTTGCAGCACGCCGCACTTGCGTATTTATATGCTTCTGAATTTGAACAGGCGGCAATGGCACTTGCTTTGAGCGCTCAACGCTCTTACGAACTACACCTGGTGCGTACTTTGCAATCCCATCAAGCAATTTCCAACGCTGTTGCTCATTGGAATGAGCCGTATCTGACGCAAATTCTCGATACTCGAACTCTGTACCAAAGCTTTCACTTAATACACCAATGTCTATATTTTTTCCCATATTTTCGTTATGACCTCGCTCTAAGCTATAACCCCCGACATCCAGCAGGCTAAACCTCATGCATTTTCATGATAGCACCCTATTAGTAAAAACTATTTTCTAATCCATAGGTACTAGCTATTAAAGTTATTTTTATACTAGTTACCAACTTACATCAAGTACTAAAATAATCATTCAACGGTAAGCGATTTTCGCTTACCGAGTAACTGCCGACTAGTTACCCTTTTGTGCTTGCTGAAGCCCTAATCCCAACAAAATGAGCACCAACCCGACCAGGGTTGAAGGCAAAATAGGCTCTCCTACCACTAGATAAAGCAAAAACAGCGACACAGGCGGTGAAAGAAAAATCAGGTTGGAGACTTTGGCGGTGCGCGACACTTGGTGTACCGCCAGCTGCCACAAAATAAACGCCACGCCCATTTCAAACAAGCCTACATAAACGCCCGCCCCAAACGCTGGCCAACCATGCCACTGCACACCTGGGCCAAGCAGTAACAAAACCGTCAGCACAGGCAGACCCACACTGAAGTTTTGCCATTGGCCTACCAGAGGCTGTCGCTTATCGCGTGCATTGAGCAGCCAATAAAGTGCCCACAGCAGCGTCGAAGCGAGCGCCAGTACAACCCCTAATGGATCGGCGAAAGAGACATTGAAAACCGAGCCACGTGTAGCGATCACCCAAACGCCTGAGTAAGCGACGAACCCAGCAACGATATCTATTCGAGTCAAGCGTTGACCAAGCAAAGGCACCGCTAAAAACGCCATCGCTAACGCCCAGGTATAATTCAGCGCCATGGCTTCTTGTCCAGGGAGTCGGTCATAGGCGGCGAACAGCACTAAATAATAAGCCACGGGATTCATCAACCCCGCCCACGCAGCTGTTTTCCAACCACTGCATAGCGCCGTGGGCATATTTCCCTGCTTGATGACTAGCGCTCCCATTAATGCCCAGGAAACGAATGCCGCTAGCCACATCAATTCCAAAGGGCTCATCCATGCGAGTGCTACTTTGAAAGCCGTTGCCACTGTCGACCAAAGCGCTACCGCCCCCAGGCCATAGAGGACGGCTTGCTTATCCTGACTCATCGGTCGATATGCCCTAAATCTCGCTCTGGATCCAATTGATCTCGCACGCGTTGCTTGAGAAGTTTTATATCGGGAAAGCCGCCATCACGCTTACGCTCCCAGAGCAGTAGTTCATCACACCATATCTCGAAAGTGCCGCCATGAGAGGGTGATAGCGCGACCTCCGTCAGTTGCTCACCAAAGGTCGATAGAAGTTCTTGGGCATACCAAGCGCTACGCAATAGCCACTGGCATTGAGTGCAGTAGCGGATTTGAATGCGTGACATTGAGAGTTCCTTATCGGTAAATTCCTTTGCAGGATACTATGTAATTCTCAGCATCTATTTGGTCGTTCTCAGAAAACATTTTGTCATCTTAAATTAGCAATCGCCAAGGAACCGTCATGGCTCAACCGGATGTTTCACAGTCTCGCCTTTATGAGTGGCTAACAAGCGATGAAGATAGCCGCATGTGCGATGACATACCTGACAGTGCTTGCAACGAACAGCCGCGCAATTTTTTCCTACACCTATGGGCTTCTTTAGGAAATAAGTTGGCTGACGAGTTATCTAGCGCGCGCTTAGTTTTACCGTGGCTGATGGGCATTATTGGGGCACCGGTGTGGATGGTAGGCTTGCTAGTGCCCATACGTGAGGCGGGTGCGCTACTGCCACAAATTTTTGTGGCGGGTTTTATCCGCTTAAAACCCAAACGGAAATGGGTATGGGTAACAGGTGCGCTGATTCAGGCGCTAGCCGCATTAGTGCTGGCCCTACTTGCGTTGTTCGCCACCGGCTCTTTGGGCGGCGCATTAGTGTTAGCCGCGCTCGTGCTGCTTTCGCTGGCACGGGGCTTATCCTCCATCGCGACCAAAGACGTACTGGGTAAGACTATTTCCAAACGCCGCCGCGGCACGTTGATGGGCTGGAGCGGCAGCGTTGCCGGTGGCGCTACGCTGGCGACGGGCGCTGTACTCATGCTGCTTGATAGTCGCCCCGGCAATGTCATCGTGGCGCTCTTACTCGTAGTCGCCGCTAGTGGCTGGCTAATGAATGCCTTAGCCGCGGCCCGTATTGTAGAAGCTCCTGGCGCCGTTGAAGGAGGAGAAAACGGCTGGGACAGTATTAAGCTAGGTCTGTCGCTGCTAAAAAATGATCGCACTTTTCTACACTTCAACCTTGCCAGGGCATTACTGCTATCAAGTGCACTCGCCTTGCCTTACATCGCTCTGTTGGGGCAGAACCAAAGTGGCACCGACCTCGGCGGCCTGGGTATTTTGATTGTGGTATCCGGGCTTGCAGCGATGGTGGCAAGCCCGGTCTGGGGCAAGCGCGCCGACCAATCGAGCCGCAGCGTTATGCGCGATGCAGCGGTAGGTACGGCTATTTGCTGTTTATTAGCCGCCAGCGTGGTCTGGCTGCCAGGCGGGTGGGCACAAAGTATTTGGCCCTATGCGGTGGTTTACGCGCTCTTAGTGATTATTCACCATGGCGTACGCTTGGGGCGAAAAACCTACCTCATTGATATGGCGAGTCAAGATAATCGGGCGCTTTACGTTGCGCTCTCTAATACGCTAACAGGCGTATTAATGCTTTTGGTAGGCGGCATTATTGGCGCTCTTGCACAATGGTTTGGTAGCGCCATACTACTGCTAATACTTGCTGCAACCGCTGTGGGGGCTGTATTGAGCGCCCACCAATTACCCGAGGTCGAATGAGACGGTGCGCGTACACGATTGCAATGCGTGACAACGCTCGCCATGATAGAGCCAGATAGCAGCGGTAGATTGGAGCCCTTGCTATGCTGCTGATAATAAATGATTTGAAATCCTGCCCGTTCACAGGCAAAAAAAAGCCACTTTGAACGGCGGGAAGGATTGGAGCTGCAACAGGAACCCCTTGATGAAACGATCTCCATTGATCAGTCCAGAGCTGCTCGAACGCATAATTGACGCCTCGGAAGACGGTATTGTTGTTGCTGAACAGGAAGGCGATGAAAATATCCTCATCTACGTCAATAAAGGCTTTGAGCGCTTAACGGGCTATAGCGCGGATGAAATTCTGTATCGCGACTGTCGTTTTTTACAGAACGAAGACCGCGACCAGGATGCCCTGGTCTCTATCCGAGACGCGCTTAAAAATGGCAGCCCTTCTCGCGAAGTACTGCGTAATTACCGTAAAGACGGCACCATGTTTTGGAATGAATTATCCATTACACCGGTCTACGACGAAGCAGACGAGCTGATGTATTACATTGGCGTACAAAAAGACGTAACGGAACGTGTAGAGGCCCAGCTTGCGCTTGTGGAGTTACAAAAACAGCGAGATAACCGCTAATTATTAACTTTCTCACTAAAAAAACCGATCAATGCTTGAACTTCATCCCTACTGGCGTTATATAGCCGCAAGGCGCTTAATTTGCGCTAGGCGCTTCACTTTGCAATCCACACATGCTTTTTGATCCGTATGTGCTAATAAGTGGAGCCGTTGTTACGCCGGCACGCCGGCTGGGTTGGAGGACATCACATGAGCCGTGATCCCCTAAATCGTGAAACGTTTACCAGTGAAGCAATCGACTCAGACGAGTTCGAAAGCTTAGACGCCGTTAATGATGACCATTACGGTAAAAGCAAGCCTAGCAAAGCAGACAGCTTACGCGCACGACGCCAAGTAGAAGCATGGCTAGAAGAGCGTCGACTTCAGCGAGCCATAGAAGACGACTGGGACGAAGAAGAGTAAGCGTTGAATAGCTTGGCCTTCTCAGCCAATGAGTGGGCCTGGCTAGCCGCGCACCTTAAGCAGCCTAGCCTTTCCTGGCGCAGACCACTATCATCACTCCTTAGCCAGTAGCCTGCTGCTGTCGCTTTTTTCTATCAACAACCTAACGGATCTCCATGGCGCAATACGTTTTCACCATGAATCGGGTTGGCAAAGTAGTGCCGCCCAAAAAGCAAATTCTCAAGGATATCTCATTATCGTTTTTCCCTGGTGCCAAAATCGGCGTATTGGGGCTTAACGGTTCGGGGAAATCCACACTGCTGCGCATCATGGCCGGTGTCGATAAAGAGTTTGAAGGTGAAGCTCGTCCGATGCCCGGCATCAATATTGGCTACCTTCCCCAGGAGCCGGAACTAGACGACGAGAAAAACGTCCGCGACACCGTCGAAGAAGCGCTAGGGGCAATTAAAGAAGCACAAGAGAAGTTAGACGCGGTGTACGCAGCTTACGCCGAGCCAGACGCCGACTTTGATGCCCTGGCAAGCGAGCAGGGGCGGCTGGAAAATATTATCGAGGCGGCCGATGCGCATAACTTAGAACGCAAGTTGGACGTTGCCGCTGAAGCGTTGCGCCTTCCTCCTTGGGATGCCAAAGTCGGCAACCTATCAGGGGGTGAACGCCGCCGGGTGGCACTATGTCGCCTGTTGCTCTCAAGTCCTGACATGCTGCTGCTGGATGAGCCTACCAACCACCTTGATGCAGAATCAGTGGCTTGGCTTGAGCGCTTCTTGCACGACTACAACGGTACCGTAGTGGCGATTACCCACGACCGTTACTTCCTGGATAACGTGGCGGGCTGGATTCTTGAGCTTGACCGTGGTCAGGGTATCCCGTTTGAGGGTAACTACTCTCATTGGCTTGAGCAGAAAGATCAGCGCTTAAACCAAGAAGCCAAGCAGGAAGCCTCGCGCCAAAAAGCCATCAGGCAAGAGCTTGAGTGGGTGCGCAGCAACGCCAAAGGCCGCCAGGCAAAAAGCAAAGCGCGTCTTAACCGCTTTGAAGAAATGCAGTCAGGCGACTTCCAGAAGCGCAATGAAACCAATGAAATCTATATTCCGCCTGGTCCACGCCTAGGCGACAAGGTCATTGAGTTTCATAACGTGACCAAACGCTTCGATGACAAGCTGCTTTATCAAGACCTCTCTTTCACGATTCCCCCGGGTGCGATTGTGGGGATCGTCGGCGGTAACGGCGCAGGTAAGTCGACCCTATTCCAGCTGATTACCGGTAAAGAGCAGCCCGATGCAGGCGAGGTTGTGATTGGCGAAACCGTCGACATCGCCTATGTCGAGCAGTTACGCGATGCGCTGGACAACAAGCAAACTGTCTGGGAAGCCGTATCGGATGGTCAGGACATCCTGAATATTAACGGCTACGAAGTCTCCTCCCGCGCCTATGTGGGTCGATTCAACTTTAAGGGTAACGACCAGCAGAAGCGTTTATCGGAGCTCTCCGGGGGTGAACGTGGTCGCTTACAGCTTGCGCAAACGCTCAAGCAAGGCGCTAACGTGCTGTTGCTTGATGAGCCGTCAAACGATTTGGATATCGAAACCCTGCGGGCACTGGAAGACGCACTACTCGCCTTCCCCGGCTGTGCCATGGTGATTTCGCACGATCGTTGGTTCTTAGACCGTATCGCCACGCACATTATGGCCTTTGAAGGTGACTCTGAAGTGGTCTTGTTTGAAGGCAACTACGCAGAGTACGAAGAAGATCATAAAAAGCGAGTCGGCAACGATACGCCTAAGCGTATGAAGTACAAGCGCATTGATGCCTGATAGCTTGCCTCACACTGACGCGTGATATTGATAGCCAAGGCCCCGCACTGCGGGGCCTTTTTAATTGCGCTGATGTCAGTAAACGCCTAACGTCTGCGATCAGTAAGAAATGAAACGATACACAGAATTAAAAATAGCACGAACAGTATTTGCGCAATGGTCGAAGCAGCCCCGGCAATGCCAGAAAAGCCAACCACTCCCGCGATAATCGCAATGATGAAAAACAGCACTGCATTGCCTAGCATCCTTTGCTCCTTTCCTTGGTTATCGCTTCCCTTAGGGGTTTGCTGCACACTCCATTATGCGGCGTCTATTAGAATTTAAAGGTGATAGGCACTTTTAGAGATGACTTTCGATGCCAGTCGCATGCCCCACTTCACCGGGGCAGGAAAACGAATGCCCCCTGCCTCTAAAGCAAGATGGGCGTGATGCGCCTCATCAACAGCCATTTGGCGTAGGATGGCCCGTGAGCGATAGTCGCCGGGAGGTAGCGATTTTTGGTGAGCATCCAGATGTTTACCTGCCTGTTCTTCCGTGGCGGCAACAACCCCCAAACTGATACGATCACTGACGGCCCCAGTCGCAGCACCGATGCCAAACGAGGCTACATAAAAGAGTGGGTTTAAATAGCTGGGATGGCTTTGTAACTGCACTAAACGCTCATCACACCAAGCCAGATGATCGATTTCTTCCAGTGCAGACTGCTCAACCTGTTGACGCACATTAGGAAGTTTAGCGGTCACGCTCTGTCCCTGGTACAGCGCCTGGGCACACACTTCCCCAGTATGATTGATCCGCATCAAACCCGCCGCGTGACGGCGCTCTTGATCATTGAGCGCACCATCGACAACACCCGCTGCAGGGCTGGTGCGCTGCGATGCGGCCGCGTGCGGTATTAGCGTACGTAAAACAGTATCAAACTGGTGAATAACGCGATCCGAACGACTCTGTTGACGATCCATGGCAACACTCCGTTGTTTGATGACGGGTGACGATAGCGGTCTACTTAGACTAACCAGCAGGCCACGTGAAAGCGCGCCCACCCATTAAATGCATGTGGATATGGTAGACCGTTTGCCCACCCATTTCGTTGCAGTTCATAACCACACGATAGCCATCTTCAGCAAAGCCCTGCTCACGGGCAAGCTTGGCGGCAGTAAACTGCAGCCGCCCTACCGTGACAAGGTCGGTTTCATCGATATCATTGAGTGTGGCGATATGTTTTTTGGGAATAATCAACTGATGCGTCGGCGCCTGAGGGCCAATATCGTTAAACGCCAACACATGCTCATCTTCATAAACGATATCGGCAGGGATTTCGCGCTTGATGATTTTGCAAAACAGACAATCCATATAACTCTCCTTACGGCTTTCAGCCAATGCTGACGGTCACGATTAACGGAAGCGCCGCTGCGCCAGTAGATGCCTGACCAGAGGGGCAAGTATGAGCTCCATGGCCAGCGACATCCGCGCGCCGGGTACCACCAAGGTATGCGGGCGGGTCATAAACGAATCTTTGATCATTGCCAGCAGCCAAGGGAAATCAACCGTGGAGGGATCTCGAAAGCGGATGACCACAAACGACTCAGCGTCGGTGGGAATATCCTGCACTTCAAAGGGGTTGGAGGTATCAACAGTAGGCACCCGCTGAAAATTGATGTGGGTGCGCGAGAACTGCGGTTGGATATAACGGACATAGTCATCCATCCGGCCCAGGATAGTGTCAATAACCGCTTCTTGTGAATAACCACGCAGTTTGGTGTCACGGTCGATTTTTTGAATCCACTCCAGATTCATTGTGGGTGCCACGCCTACCAAAAGATCCACATGGCGGGCAATATCATACTCTTCAGTCACCAGCCCGCCGTGCAGCCCTTCATAGAACAGCAGGTCGGTTCCACAGGGCAGCGATTGCCACTCGGTGAACGTCCCCACCCGGTAGCCCGCTTCAATTTTCTGCTTATCTTCGGCGTGGATATAGTGCCGAAAGGTACCTGAACCGTGTTCGCCATACTCGCTAAACAAGCCTTCCAGGCGGTCCAGTAAGTTTGCCTCTACGGCAAAATGAGAAAGCTCATCTTTGCGCTCGGGCTCCTCCCGGAAGATACGGTGCAAATCATCGCGGGTGTAGCGGTGAAAGGCATCGCCATCAACCACGGCTGCATGCACATCTTCACGCAGAAACATCCGCTCAAAACTGCGCCGAACGGTGGTCGTGCCCGCCCCAGAAGAGCCGGTGACCGCAATGATCGGATACTCCCGTGACATCAGCCGCTCCTCGCATGTGCAAGCGCTTGTTTAACCTGCTCAGGCACCTCAACAGGACGACCCGTAGCAAGATCAATCAGCAGTTGATTAACCCGTGCTGTCGCGACAACCTGCTGGGAATCTGCCTGATAAATGCGCTGATAAACTGTCAACGCTGTACCTTGAGGCTCAGGCACGGCAGTCGCAATGATCAAAGCGTCGGGCCAGCGTGCTTCACTTTGATACGTTATCGCAAGGTCGGCGACGACCGATGGATGCCCGTGCATGTCCCATTCAGGCAGATCCAGCGCCGCAAAGGCCTGAATACGCGCCTCGTGGAGCAGCGATACCACCGCATCGTGCCCCAAGTGGCGGCCGTAGTTCATATCGGTTACCCGCACTGTCAAAGAGTGACGATGAATGACCGCTTCAGCGGGAAAGTCCAGCTTGACACGCTCCATGCCTTTTCCTCGTCAGTGAAGTAGGGAACCTCGGTTTAAACGGCGTATGCATTCAGAGCTAGCTCAGCATCAGGCTTACTTACCTCTCGCGAGCAATCGCTCTGAACGCGATATCACGTCGACACTCAACGCCTTCCCAGTGAATCGCGTGAACGCCTTGGTACGCTTGCTGCTGCGCTTCTGAAACGCTATCACCTAACGCTGTTACGCACAGCACACGACCGCCTGCCGTGGTGATTTCACCCTTGGCATTTTGCGCTGTGCCCGCGTGAAACACTTTGCAACCCGTCTGTTCAGCGTCTGCTAAGCCGTGGATAACATCGCCTTTGCGATAGCTGCCAGGGTAGCCCCCAGCAGCCAATACCACGCCTACCGCCGCACGCGAATCCCATTCGCAACGCTGCCCGGCCAATCGGCCTTCGGCACCCGCCAAGCAAAGCTCCGCCAGGTCAGAAAGCAAGCGCAGCATAATCGGCTGGGTTTCAGGGTCACCGAAGCGGCAGTTGTACTCAATAACGCGAGGGTTACCGGCGCCATCAATCATTAAGCCTGCATACAGGAACCCCGTATAGGCATTGCCCTCGGCAGCCATGCCACGCACGGTGGGCAGAATAACCTGCTCCATAATGCGCGCATCAACCTCAGGGGTAACCACCGGTGCTGGCGAATAAGCCCCCATACCACCCGTATTCGGGCCGGTATCACCATCGTAGGCACGTTTATGGTCTTGGCTAGTCGCCATAGGCACGACATTCTCACCGTCCACCATGACAATAAAGCTCGCCTCTTCACCCTCTAGGAACTCTTCAATCACCACCCGAGCGCCTGCATCGCCAAACGCATTGGCTTCCAGCATATCGCGTATAGCGGCCTCTGCTTCGGCCTCGCTAAGGGCTACGATGACGCCTTTACCCGCAGCCAGGCCATCCGCCTTGATCACTATCGGCGCACCCATTTTTTGCAGATAGGCCAGCGCGGGGGGTACCTCAGTAAAGGTTTGATAGTCCGCTGAAGGGATTTCATGACGAGCCAGGAAATCCTTGGTAAAGGATTTGGAACCTTCCAACTGGGCAGCCGCCTGCGTAGGACCAAAAATTGTTAACCCTGCTGCTTGAAAACGATCGACCACACCGTCTACTAAAGGCGCCTCAGGGCCTACCACGGTAAGGCCAATCTGCTCATCACGGGCAAAGGCGATCAGACCCTCTAAATCGGTTGCCGCAATCGCCACATTGGTTAACTTAGGCTCCGTGGCGGTGCCTGCGTTTCCAGGCGCGACAAATACTTGTTCAACCTGTTTAGATTGCGCTAATTTCCAAGCCAGGGCGTGCTCACGACCACCGCCGCCTATCATCAAAACCTTCATGTGCATCCTTCTCAAACGGGAGAGCTTTATCGGCGGCATTATGCCACAGCGCAGCGGCGAGTGGGGTCAGGAGGTAGGTTTGTTATCATCGTCGGTGTCGCGGTTATCGCTCTCAGTCTGCGTTGTATCTTCTGAGTCATCGGCTTGACCGGGTTGGTTCAGCGTGTTTTGCCAAAAGCGCATATTCTCTTCAGCTAACTCGCGCATAAACTCCAACGGCGTGTTACGCATCGCCTGCTTCCACTGACTTTGCAAGCGTTTTTGCTGCTCTAACATCAGTTGAGTGCCCTGTTCTAGGTAGCGCGACAGCGGCAACGGTGATGTCATGTCGTAAACGCGGATTAATTGCGCCAGCAGGTCGTTAGAAAATACTTCTGCCTCGCTGTCCGCTTGCTCCTGCTCGATAATAATAGAGAGCAAAATAGTACGCGTCAGATCTTCCCTGCTTTTGGCATCTTCTACCCGAAATGGCTCTTCTTCGATAATTAAACGGCGCAGGTCTTCCAGCGTTACATAACGACTTTGCTGCGTATCATACAACCTACGATTAGCATACTTGCGAATCACGCGCACGGCGCATCTCCTTAAACGCGATAGGGGCTTTTGTTCCCGTTACTGGTATTGTGCCTGCACCACGCGTCCATGCAAGCCACCTTAATAGTTTAGCAAGACGCACTGCGCCTGTTCTGTGACCAATAGACCCTCATTATGAATTTGATTTTGCTTGATCCTAACGATTTTACCGCCGACAGCCACGTCTGCATCACCGACCCACGTCGCCTGACCCATTTGCGCGATGTCCATCGCTCGACCCCCGGCGACCGTCTTACCGTAGGTGTACAGGGTGGCAACATGGGTAAAGCGCTGCTGAAGGAACTGACGCCGGAACGCGCCTATTTCCAACTGGAAGCCCTTGATGAACCACCGCCGCCACCACTTCCCGTGCACTTGGTGCTAGCACTCCCCCGCCCGCGGATGCTAGCGCGCACGTTGGAGCATGTAACGGCGCTGGGTGTGAAAGAGATCACCTTACTGCATACCAAGCGGGTAGAAAAAAGCTACTGGCAGTCACCCGAGTTACGCGCTGAGAAAATTCATCAACACCTACTATTAGGCCTGGAACAAGCGCGCGATACACAGCTACCTACTGTCACGCTGAGCAAAGGCTTTCGTCCATTTCTGGAGCAGCAACTACCTGGCCTACTGGGCAACCGCCGCGGATTGGTCGCCCACCCCGGTATGCCTGATCCCTGCCCAAGAAATATTAGTGAACCTACTTTATTATTGGTAGGGCCAGAGGGAGGGTTTATAGCGTGGGAAGTCGAGCAGTTGCTGGCAGCGGGTTGCGAGGGCATGCACCTTGGTCCGCGCATTCTACGCGTCGAAACAGCCGTGACCGCCCTGCTGTCACGGCTGTTTTAACTTAGAAAATGTCAGTGTAAATGTAAGTGGTTAAGATTGGTCATCTTCCGGGTCGTGGGGCACAACGGTTGCGTTTTCCCCACAGTCAGGATCTTGCAAGAAGGTTTCACGCACATCTAGCATGCCAAGGTGGCTAATCGTACGGCGGCCCAGTAGTAGCGGGTAGTTCATCTCTTCGCGGTCGCGCAGACTGAATTGCTCTTCATAAATAGTGTCGCCCATACAGACTTCCAGCAGCACCACAGGGCGTTCGTCGCGGCCGCCGGCTCCGCGCACTGCTAATTCTCGGTAGAGCGGACGCTCAATCTGATCACTGAAGACCTCACCACTCGCCTGATCTTCAAGCTTTAAACGAAAGCGTACCCACTCTTCATCATCTTGCTCAAACAGCTCAATATCCCGCGCATCTAGCGAGGAGGTTAAGGCGCCGCTATCGAGCTTGGCCTTCACCTCAATATCCCAGGGCTGCAGGGTTGCTTTTTCAACCCAGCCAAATACTTGATCGTCATCGGCCATTGCCACGGAGGCAGAGAGCAAGCCTCCCATCAACACACTGCCTAGTAACTTTTCTAGTAACTTTTTGCCCATTAATTGCATAACATCATCCTTGGTAAATTCGATTTAACCTGATCACTCTAAATGACTGCGTAACTGCTCAAGCAGTGCTTGCGTCGCAAAGCCATCCGGTATTAACCCTTGATCTCGCTGGAAGTTCCGCAACCCCTGGCGTGTATTGGGCCCCATTACGCCATCCGCGCCGCCCACAGAGTAACCAACGCGGTTTAGGCCCCGCTGAAGCTCTTGAACATCGTCACGGGTAAGCGGTTGCTGATCCCGCGGCCAGGCATGCTGTATCCCATCACGCCCGGCGATCGCATCACCCAAAGTTGCAACAGCCAACGCATAACTGGTCGCATTGTTATAGCGTAAAATGGCACGAAAATTTGCGCCTGCCAGGAAGGCAGGACCATCGGCGCCAGCAGGAATAACCATGGCCGCACTATCAAAGTCTGGCAACTCGTCCTGCCACGCCTCTACGCCTTGAGAACGCCATTCGGCGCTGCTGCGTCGCTCGGTCTGAGCATAATCAAAGCCTTCTGGCAAACGCACCTCGACTCCCCACGGCTGACCGGCATGCCAGCCAGCCCGGTCAAGATAGTTAGCCGTTGATGCCATAACGTCGGGGATACTGCCCCAGATATCGCGACGGCCATCACCATCGCCGTCCACGGCATAGGCTTCAAAACTGCTGGGGATAAACTGGGTATGACCCATCGCCCCTGCCCAAGAGCCTTTCATCTGCTCGGCGGCGATATCTCCTTCGTCGATAATACGCAAGGCAGCGAGTAGTTCATCACGAGCAAAGTCACGACGCCGTCCGTCATAAGCCAGTGTGGCAAGGGATTCCAAGGTCGAGAAATCGCCGAAATTACTGCCGTAGTTGCTCTCGATTCCCCAGATAGCGACGATAATTTCGGCAGGGATGCCAAAGCGCTGCTGCATCTGCAGCGCGGTATCCCGGTGGGCCGCGAACTTCTCCCTCCCGGTATTAACCCGTGTAGACGACACCGCAGTATCAAGGTATTCCCAGATAGCGCGGACAAATTCGGGCTGATAACCGTCGAGCTCAATCACCCGCTCGCGAAAGCGTACGCCATCCAGTGCACTGCTCAGGGTTGCTTCACTGATTCCCTGGTTGGCGGCATACTGACGAAACTCCTGAAGCCACTGCTGAAAATTTGCATAACTAACCTCAGTAGCCGCCTGAGTATCTACTTCTGTCATCAATTGAGAGTCGGCGAGCGCAACACTGCCTGCAAAAGGAGTGCTTAACGCGGCAATGAACGAGGCACATACTAAAGGGCGGAATGGTCGCCCAGCAGAAAAATTACGAGACATCATTTATATCCTTAGGCAGTCCTTGGCATGCCTGGGATGATGGCCTAGAAAAGTCGTAGATGCCAGCCTTCACGGCTGGTCATCAGTGAAGGTTACTTTGTAACGATAGTCAATATAGGCGGCTTGGCTGTTGTAACCGCTTCTTGGTAAGGAATTAGCCACTGCGCCCACTGTTCAGGTTCAACATAAGGCGCCTTAAACGCGAGAGCATTGACACGCCATGGTTGGTGGCGTGCTAAACCAGGGGGGAAATTTTCGAGCGGTTTCAACCAGTGTGCAACATACAGCCCTTGTGGGTCGTAATGGCCTGCCTGCTTAAGCACATTAAAATAGCGATCCTGTCGTGGATCCCGCCCTACCCCGGCAATATAACGCCAATTACCCCAGTTACTGGCAACATCGTAATCAACCAAGCAGTGCTCAAACCATAAAGCGCCTAATCGCCAATCCACTTTTAAGTCTTTCACCAAAAAGCTGGCCACGTTTTGCCGGGCGCGATTGGATAACCAGCCAGTGTGTCGCAGCTCTAACATCGCGGCATCGACAAACGGCAGCCCGGTGGTAGCATTTCGCCAAGCATCAAAAGCGGCACAGGGCGTGGCTGGTTGACGAGAGCCAAACATCTTCGTCCCTTCCAGCTCGGCGACACGGATAAAATACTCCCGCCACAGTAGCTCAAAAGTAATCCAATAACTCGATTCGGTGCTGCCGTGCTCCGCTTCCCACGCTTTCACCGCCGCATACACTTGGCGGGCTGACAGACAGCCGCGGGCGAGCCAAGGTGAAACACGGGTTGAAAAATTCGCGCCCAGCAGACCATTGCGGGTTTTCTTATACGTCTCTGCGCCCTGTTGACGCCAAATGTAATCGTTAAGGCGCGTATGTGCCGCCGATTCACCGCCCCGATACACATAGCCCTGACGGCTATCCGGCTGCCAGGTGGCGCTCTGCTCACAGACAGCTTTCAAGGGTGGAAACCCTCTGGGAGCTTCAGGCCAGGGGGGCAGCGTTACCGGTGCGCAGCGATTCTCAGGCACCGTACATTCTTGCTCTACGCTACGCCTGAAGGCAGAAAAGCTGTTGGGTAATGCCGCCTGCTCGAAAGGCAATGCATGGCGTTCAAAGAGGCGCCCGCTTTCCATGCGCGTAACGGTTGTTTCACTAGGCAGCGACTCTACAACTGCTTGGATATGGGCATTTTCGTCAACCCCAGGATGCTCGGCAACGCGCACTTGTCGGGCATTAAGCGAAGCGGCCAACTCAATGACAACATTACTCGGCTTACCAATGCGTACTAACAAATCACTGCCGCGTTGCAAAAGCTCACCGCGCAATTCCATCAAACTTTGCCATAAAAAGCGTAATCGGGCTGGCCCGATCCGCGGCGTCGATTCGCCCTCTATAAGAGGCGCCAACCACTGCTCATCCACGACAAAGAGACAAAGCAGGTAGCTAGGACGAGCGGTAAAGTGAAAAAGAGGATTATCCGCAATACGCAGGTCGTCTTGCAGCCAGACAATATCGATCGTGCTGTTCATGCTTGTGCCTCCTTGGGGTGCTTTGATGCCAAGCGCTTTGACTGCTTAGCACTACGACGGCAGCGTTCGCTGCAGTAGCACACCTCGTCCCAGCAGCGCGCCCATTTTTTCCGCCAAAAGAAAGGACGCTCGCATTGAACGCAGGTTTTTTGCGACAGATGTTGTTTGCGGTGCATTGAACATTACTCACGTGCAGCATGTAGCATGCCGCAAAACATAGACACATTATCTTATACAGTATAATTATTATACATGGTGAGCTTTCACTAGTGTGTATAAAAAAACGGGATTTATTAAACAGAGGATATGAAAAAGCCACCTGTGCGAAGGTGGCTCAATGGCGGTTATTCACTGGCGGGTGATAGGGTTTGTGTAACAACTGATGTCGTCAGCGTTATTTAGTCGGGGTCTGTTTCCCTTGGCTGGCGCTTGGCATTTTCCTGCGTTTCCAGGCCACTTTTTAATTCGTGGGTCAATGGGTCGTAGTTAGGGCGCAATTCATCCTTGACCGTTCCACTCCAAAGCTTGGAACCGACAAAGTAACCGGCTCGCCCAATAACATGGGCCGCGACCGGTGCAGTCATCAAAATAAACACAATAATGGCAAACGAACGGGCCACAATACCTACTTCTGCAAAGTGCATAGCGGCTGCCAGCATAACCAAAATCACGCCCAACGCCGCCGCTTTTGTGGTTGCGTGCATACGCGTTAGCAAATCAGGCAACCGCAGCAGGCCTACCGCGGCAAGCAGTATAAATAGCGAGCCCGCGATGATGAGTGTGCCTTTTATAAAATCAATCATCCCGTGGGCCTCCCCTTTCCAAAAAGCGTGCAAATGCCATCGCCGCCAAGAACCCCATCAAGGCGATCACAATGGCGGCATCCAGGAAGCTGGCAACATCTGACTTGATCGCATATACCCCAACCAACCCAACCACGGTGGTTGAAAAAAGCTCCAATGCGACCACGCGGTCGGGAAGGCTCGGGCCACGCACGACACGTACAAAGGTCAGGATAAGCGCCAAGCTCATGATAACTTGGCTGATCAGAATAACCGTATCCATTAGCGAAACAGCTCCAGGGCCCGGTGCTCCATCTCTTTTAAATTACGCCGTAACTCCTCTTCGTGATCTAAAAACATCGCATGGATATACAGCACCTTACGGTCATCAGACACATCCAGGCTCAGCGTTCCCGGTGTCAATGAAATCAGATTGGCCACCATGGTAATTTCCATTTCGGTGCGGGCGGAAAGCGGCATAGCGATAACCCCCGGCTTCATATGCCAAGGTGGCGTCACGATATCGAAAGCGACACGTAAGTTGGCTTGAATGAGTTCTTTTAGAAAAAAGCCGATAAAGCCGATAAAACGCGGCACACGAGCAGGATAACCTTTCAATGCATCCAACTGAGGCTCAATTAGCACCAGAGTGATATAACCGAAGATTAAGCCGACAAGGAGATTCAGTCCGCTGAAATCCCCGCTCAACAGTACCCAGGCTAATCCTAACAGTAGGTTCCAAATGGCACCGGTCATGGCAGCTCCTCCCCGGCGTCAGCCTTAGGTTCTTCATCTGCGGCGGCAGCTGAATCCAGCAGCACATCTTCGGCACTGGCTGAAGCGCCCAACACTGCTTCGATATACCCGCGAGGCTCAAGCAACTGATCACCAATGCCGGTCATTACCCACATAATCGGTTCGGCAAACACACCAATCAGTAACGATGAAAGAGCCAGCACCATTACTGGCAAATACATCATCCACAGACTTGGTTTTAACAGCCGCCCATCGTCACCGGTCGGCGTGGCCGTTTCGGGTACCAGATTATCTTCCGGTAGCGATTTCCAGAATATTTCATTCCAAATTTTGACCATGGAGTAGAGCGTCATTAGCCCCACCGCCAGCGCAATACCAGTGGCCACATAGGCCTCAACTTCCAGACCCGCGCGAACAATCACAAACTTGGCAAAAAAACCTGATAGCGGCGGCACACCGGCCAACGAGAAGGCAGAGATAAAGAAGGCAACGGCTAACCAAGGACGCTCACGATAAAGCCCCCCCATTTTTTTAAGCTGGTACGTGCCCTGCAACCGATGGGTAATACCGCTAACCAAGAACAGATTGGTCTTCACCACCATATTATGCACGATGGCAAACACACCCCCGGCAATCGCCAGCGGTGTATAAAGCGCCAAACCTAAGATCATATAGCCAATTTGGCTGACAATATGAAACGACAAAATGCGCCTGAACTCATACTGGGCTGCCGCACCCAATACGCCCGTTACCATGGTAAACACTGCGCCCCAAAGCATAATGTCCTGAAGATAGCCCATGGTTTGATCGAATATCAGCGTGAAAACACGGAACATCGCATAAACGCCAACCTTGGTGAGTAGCCCGGCAAATAGCGCTGAAACAGCGACTGGCGGCGTGTGATAAGACGCAGGTAACCAAAAGAACAACGGGAAGGCCGCCGCCTTGATCCCGAATGCCACCATAAACATGACCGCTAACACTTCGACCATGCCAGTGTGCTCTGCCTCATCCATGCGCAGCGCAATGTCAGCCATGTTGAGCGTTCCCACCATCCCGTAAAGTAGCCCCACCGCCGTCAGGAAGATCACCGACGCTAACAGGTTCAGCGTGACATACTTAATCGCCCCTTCCATCTGGGCCCGTTCGCCACCCAAAATCAGCAGCGCGAATGAGGCCACCAGCATCACTTCAAACCATACATAAAGATTGAAGATATCGCCGGTCAAAAACGCGCCGGTCACCCCGGCAAGCAACAGGTGCATCAAGGGATAATAGCCGAATTTTTCATGGCCACGGCCAGTGGCTGCCAATGAATAAATCCCCATTGCCAAGCCGATAATTGCGGTCATCAATACCATGACGGCACTGAGCAAGTCGGCAATTAAGGTGATCCCAAACGGGGCTGGCCAGCTGCCCATCTGCATCGTTACGTAGCCATCTGACAACGTCGATACAAATAGCCACAGGCTGACTATCAGCAGTGCGACATTGCCAGCCACCGCCATGAATCGCTGCATGGGTCGCGAGCGCCAAAACAGCAACGAGATAGCCCCTGACAACAAGGGCAGGAGGACGGGAAGAGCAACTTCAGGCCTCACGTATCAGTATCCTTCATCTTATCGAGATCATCGGCCTTAACGACTTCATAGGCACGCCGAATCAATACCACTGCAAACGCCAGCACCCCGAAGGCAATCACGATCGCTGTTAGCACAACCGCTTGGGGCAAAGGGTCAGCTACGCCACTAGGCGGCTGCATCATGCCTTCCGCAATCAGCGGCGGGGCACCACGGGTCATGCCTGCCGTGGTGAAAATCAGCAAATTGGCAGCGTTGGAAAGCAGCATCAAACCAATCACCAGTTTGACGATAGAGCGACGCAGCATCATAAAAATGGCCGTTGCATACAGCAGACCAATCGCCACTGCCATCAAAGGTTCCATGCGGTGCCTCCTGTGAATTCAGGGTTCATCCTTATCCACCTCCATCAGCGTCATGACCATGCCCGTTACGGAGCCCAGCACGGCAAGGTAAACGCCGATATCAAAAATCAGCGGCGTGGAGGCTTTAAAATCAATCACTGGAATAGTCCACCACTGGGCAGTCAAAAACGGCTGCCCCATAAACCAGGCGGGCACCACCGAAATCATCCCCAGAAGCAGGCCGATACCTATCAGGTCCCGGGGGTCGACCATCCGCAGTACTTCTTTGGTCGCGCTCACCCCAAAGGCAAACAGGTAAAGCGTAAAGGCCCCAGCGGCTACCAAACCGGCAATAAAACCACCGCCCGGCTCATCGTGCCCCCTGAGCAGCAGAAAAACAGAAAACAGCAATTGCAGCGGCATCAACAGCCGTGCCGCCGTATTGAGAATAATCGTGCCTGACTTAACCATCGTAAGGCTCCTTGGTGGTCACTTTACTGCTCTCCCCGCTCTTGCCATTGCTGTTCTCTCCATGACGCAGCTTAAGCATGGCAATTACACCAATCGCTGCGAGTGCCAGCACGAACATCTCACCCAGGGTGTCCAGAGCGCGATAATCCACCAAAATAACGTTGACGATATTGCGGCCGTAAGCCAGCGGAGCACTGTTCTCAATCATGTACGTCGAAATCGGTTCAAACTGCTGAATACTCCACGCAGTCATAATCAATAAGCAGATCAAAATGCCCATCATCGCGGCTACCACACCATCTCTTATGCGCTCTAGACTGGTGGAAAGATTTGAAAACCTCGGCAGCCGAAACAGCACCAGCACCAATAAAATCACCGTTAAAGTTTCCACCAGTAACTGAGTAATCGCTAAGTCCGGCGCGCTGAAAAGAATAAAAATTAACGCAATAGAGAAACCCATTACCCCAACCGACACGACGGCCCCAAGGCGCGAGCGAGTCGTTGTGGCAAAGAGAGCGCCCATTGCCATCGTGCCCGCCACCACCACCTCGTGGAAACGGACATCAAGATCAAAAGCGAATATTGGCGAATGGCGTAACAAGATTGAATTCCCAATCAGCGCAATAAGCGTGATCAACATCACCAGAATGTAGTTACGCATATAGCCGTTTTGCAGCAGCCGTGTTTGCCACTCAGAGAACTGCACAATGCCGTTCATCATGCTTTCATAGCCCGCTTCGGGACCATGGCGCATGATCGGAGCCAGTAATGAAAGCTTGGCTCGCACACTATCCCAACGCTTAAACAGCAAAAAGCCAACGCCCAGGCTGATGATCGACATTATCAACGCCACATTGATGCCGTACCAAAGTGACAGTGTCACCTCCATCGTTTCTCCAGAAACAGAAGTGGCAGCTGACGTTAATAAGGCATTAGCGCCTAGCAAGGCTGGCATTAAGCCCAACAGTAGCGACCCTACTGCCAGTAACGCAGGGCCCACCAACATACTCAAAGGCGCCTCATGAGGCTCAAGCGGGGTGTGACGACGTTTGCCATAAAAGGGCCGTAACGCAATGATAAAGGCCACCGCGATCGTCAAAATGGAAGCGACAAAAGCGAATAGCACCAACAACATGCGGAAGCTATCGGCGCCTAGCACAGACTCAAGCATTAGCTCCTTGCCGATAAAGCCGAACAGCGGCGGCACCCCTGCCAGTGACAGTGCCGCTACCAGGGCGATAATCGCCGTTACCGGCATTAATGCGCGCAGCCCGCCCATCTGAGTCACATCCTTGGTGCCTGTTTCATGATCAAGAATACCCGCGACCATAAACAGCGCGCCTTTATATAGCGAATGGGCGAGCAGGAAGGTGACAAAAGCCGTCATTGCGTACTCGGTTCCAATACCCAACAGCATCGTCAGCGTTCCTAGCGCCATAATGGTCGAGTAGGCGAGCAGTTTTTTGACATTAGTATGATGAATGGCCAGAAACGCACCGATGAGCATCGTGGTCGCGCCTACGACGGAAAGAATTCCCACCCACATCGCCGTGCCGCCTAGCTCTGGATGCAAGCGCGCCAGCAAATAAATACCGGCCTTTACCATGGTGGCAGAGTGCAGGTAAGCCGAGACTGGCGTAGGTGCTGCCATGGCATTAGGTAGCCAGAAGTGAAACGGAAACTGAGCCGATTTGGTAAATGCCCCTAGCAACAAGCAGACCAACATGGGTGTGTAGAGGGCGTGTTCGCGCAGGTCAGCTTCCTGACCAAGGATTTCCGCCAACGACCAGCTACCGCTCGCAGTACCCAGCAATATCAGGCCTGCCATCAACGCTAAGCCGCCAGCAAAGGTAACAAATAAGCCCTGACGTGCTGATTTTCGGGCGTTAATATCAGTGTGATTAAAACCAATCAGCAAATAAGAGGTGATGCTGGTGAGTTCCCAGAAAATAAACAGCGTCAACAGTCCGTCCGCTAACACCAGCCCCAGCATAGAGACCATAAAGGCGACGAGTGCGATATGAAAGCGAGCGATATCGGGATGATCTTTTAAGTAACCACCGGCATACACCAGCACGCAGGCGCCCATGACGGTGATCAATAGCCCAAATAGAAGTGACAAACCATCCAGCAGGAAAGTAAGGCTGATACCCAGGGAAGGCACCCACTGCCACTCCAACAGCAAGCTGCCGTTCTCAATGATTTCAGGGGCTTGTAGTAACAGCCAGGCCGCTAACCCTGCTGGGAAAAGCGCCAGTACAAGACTGGTGCGATGCCCAAACCAACGATGCAGTAGCGGTGACGACGCGGCCAGCAAAAACCCCATTAAAACGGCAAGTTGCATCTGGCGAAATCTCCTGAAAAATGAAAGGCTCACCTTGGAGGTTGAGGCGAATACCCAGGCATCATGCCCTGTCACTGGCATGCCAGCGTTGAAGTAGTGTGATTCTAAAGTTGTACACCTTATAACAGATGGTTTTGACTGACCAGTCAAACGCTTAAACGCAAACAGCCGCTGGCGAACAAAAACTCGTCTGCGGCTGTTGTCAAGAAATGACTATAGCAAATAAGGTGTTACACGTTAGGCAATAGACAACCAACCCGCTAATTCATTATTGATAACTCTTAGTAGCGCTTCGATATGGTCGTCGCGATCATTCAGGCAAGGAATGTAGCTAAACGTCTCTCCGCCCGCTTCCATAAAGCTATCGCGAATCTCCTCTTCAATCTCTTCCAGGGTTTCAACACAATCTGACGAGAAAGCCGGCGACATAATCGCAATATGTTTATGCCCCTGCTTGGCAAGCTCCGCTACATGCTTGACGGTTTGCGGGCCAACCCACTTTTCAGGGCCAAACTGTGACTGGAAGGCGGTATCGACCTCCTCTTTGCTGAAACCAAGCTTCTCACGCAGCAAACGAGTGGTTTTCTGGCACTGGCAGTGGTAAGGGTCTCCCTCCATCAAGTAACGCTCGGGCACCCCATGGTAGCTCGCGACAAGCTTGGTGGGCCGGGTCGCAAAACCGTCATAGGCTTCTTGTACCGAGTTAGCCAACGCCTGAACATAGGCAGGATGGTCGAAATACGCGGGCACTGTGCGAATGTATGGCTGCCACTTCATTTTCATCAACGTACGAAATGCTTCGTCGTTAGCCGTTGCCGTTGTAGGAGAACCGTACTGAGGGTAGAGGGGGAAAAAGACGATTTTTTCACAGCCCTTCTCTTTCATTCGGGTCAACACGCTTTTAGTAGAAGGGTTGCCATAGCGCATGCAAAAATCGACTTCGACATCGTCACCATAGAGTGCTTTCAGCCGCGCCGTCATTTTTTCGGTTTGAGCCCGGGTAGTGGTTAGCAGCGGGCTTTCGTTTTTTTCGTTATTCCAAATACTGCGGTACGCCTTACCCGACGAAAAAGGACGCTTAGTCAAAATAATCAACTGCAGCAGTGGCTGCCATTTCCAACCGGCATAGTCGACCACGCGCTTATCGGACAGGAACTCATTCAAGTAGCGACGCATTGACCAGTAGTCGGTGGCATCCGGTGTTCCCAAGTTCGCGAGCACAACACCGACCTTGGCACGCGGCACCGGCGGGTGATCACTAGGTGCATGGGCCAACCGACCCTCGCCCGGTTGATCCTTGACGACATTTTCGGTCATTACACTTGCTCCTGGAAAATAACGGTGTCACTGATCACTAATACAATTTATGAATACCAGAGGGCTAAATCCTATCACTTTTCGGCAAAGCGGCGGCATAAAGTTATACTATTGACATCATTTGTATAACTACAGGCCAACTCATGTCTAAGCCTCTGCTTCTAGTACTCGGCGACCAGCTCTCTTTTTCACTCACAACGCTGCAAGAAGCCCCCACCAATGCGGTCGTTGCTCTGTGCGAAGTCGCTGAAGAAGCACGCTATGTGCCTCATCATATTCACAAAATCGCCCTTTTTTTGGCCGCCATGCGTCACTTTGCCCAGGCACTGCGTGATAAGGGTTTCCAAGTCCATTACAGCGCCCTGGATGATGCCGATAATTGCCACTCCCTCATTGAGGAAGCCGAGCGTATAGCCGCACAGTATGGCTGCGACGAGATACGCGTTGCGCGGCCTGGAGAGTGGCGGCTGTGGAAGACGATGCACCAGCGTGAAGACGCCACGATTCCCTGGCGGCTTCTTGAAGATGAGCGTTTTTTTACGACGCCAGCGATTTTAGCCAGTGGGCAAGTGGCCGCAAACAGTTAAGACTTGAGTATTTTTACCGTGAACAGCGCAAGCGGACCGGATTCCTGATGGAGGGCGATGAGCCTGCTGGCGGCAAGTGGAATTATGATCACGATAATCACCAGCCCATCAAGTCAGCGCTTGAGTTTCCTGAGCTGCCACAACACCGCCAAGACAAGCTTACCCAAGACGCTCTGGCCGATGCGGAACGCCACTTTAGTGATCATATGGGCACACTGACGAACTTTAACCTTCCGGTGACCCGTAAGCAGGCATTAGTGGATCTTAAGCACTTTATGCAGCATGGATTGGCTCAGTTTGGCCGCTATCAGGATGCCATCAGCGATTCCGCACCCTATTTGTATCACTCGCGACTCTCTGCCGCGATGAACATCGGCCTACTGTCTCCTCATGAGGTTTGCGAAGCCGCCGAGCAGTGTTATTACGCAGGTGATGCCCCGATTAATGCAGTTGAAGGCTTTATCCGTCAAATTCTTGGCTGGCGCGAGTATGTACGTGGGCTCTACTGGACACAGATGCCCAGCTACAAAAGCACCAACCAACTCGGCTTTACGCGTGAACTGCCAACCTTTTATTGGGATGCGAATACCGATATGCGCTGCCTGCAGCGCGCTATTCAAATGACCATCGACAATAGCTACGCCCACCATATTCAACGACTCATGGTCACGGGCAACTTTGCCCTCCTTTGTGGCGTCAAACCGGAAGCTCTGTGCGATTGGTACTTAGCGGTCTACGCCGATGCCAGCGAGTGGGTGGAACTGCCTAATACGCTAGGAATGGTGCTCCATGCCGATGGTGGCTTGATGGGCTCTAAGCCCTACTGCGCCTCGGGTAAATATATCGACAAAATGTCGGATCACTGCCAGCACTGCCGCTACTCGCCAAAACAGGTTACTGGGCCTAATGCCTGCCCTTTCAACAGCCTTTATTGGCATTTCCTTGAAACTAATGCGGAGCGATTAAATAAAAACCCGCGAATGAAACTAATCTACGGCTCCCTAGGGCGCATGAACGATGAGAAGCGTGAGGCTATTCGCCAGCAGGCCGAACACTTTTTAGCACAACTGGAAACATCGCCGAGCTACGGGCAAACCTGCCACACCGCTGGCTATGCAATATCCACAACCGAACGCCAATAAGGAATAACAATGAGCCGCTACTCACCACTGAAGGCATCGCTCCCTGTTACGCTGTTTCATGACGGTCACTGCCCTTTTTGTCAGCAAGAAGTGGCATGGCTTAAAAAGCATCGTCACCAGGAACGCATCGCACTGGTAGATATCCAGGCCAGTGACTTTAACGCTCAGGCGTACGGGCAGGAATTTAATGCGATGATGGGCCAACTACATCTACAAGATAGCCAAGGAGAGTGGTATATCGGGATGGATGCCAGCCGTGCCCTCTATGCAGTGTTGGGCTACCGGCGGCTGGTGAAGATTTCATGCTTACCGGGTGTACGCGGCGTGATGAATGCCGGTTACCGTTATTTTGCCCGTCGTCGAATACGAATCGGGCGGTGGTGGGAAAAGCGTAAAGCTAAGAGTTAACGATTTATACGTGAAGCGTTTGGGTTAGCGCGTAAACTTAAAATACTAACGGCATACGCGATGTAAGCGGCTCGCTGTAATGAGCGTCACGACCAATTACTTCATCGTGCGGCACGTGCTGTACTAAGTAAGCGCGGTGAATGCCAGCCCGTTTGAGTTCCATATAGGCATCATCCAGCGAGCGAAATAGCATTGGCTTAGAACGCTGCATCAGCATATGGCGCTCGCCTTCAACATCTTCCAGCTCAACCTGATAAAAACGGCTACCCGAATGGGTAATCACGCGAATTTCAAAGTTGTCGTGGCTGGCGACAAACTGCTTAAGATCCTTCAGTTCCATGGTTCCCTCCTGTTATTTGTCTATGTCATCAAGTATGGCATCAGATATGGCATCAGGGCACAGCATGACTGCACCCTATGACGTTCCTGTTGCCCTGTTGTTGCAGTGTTGTGACATCCATTAAAAGATAGACTCACAATAGTGGGTTATTCAACAACTGATTTCTTAACCACTAATTTTCAACTGCATTCGAGGGCAATAGCGCAAGAGAGTTCCTGACCGAAGCGTCAAGAAGTCGTTATTTTACTGGTATTCAGAAGGGTCGATGGCTTTGCCAAGTGAATTACGGTCAATCCAGTTGCCGCCTTTGGTCTCTTTGTAGCGAAACACGACCTTATCCCCCACCTTAACGGGCAGCTCTCCATCTTCGGTTTGATAGCTGTACTTTTCTCCCTCCACGACCAAATGGTAGCGATAAAGATCTGGCATACCTAACCACTCTTTGAAAGGCCCTTCACGCTCAAGTGCTTCAAGCTCACCGCGACCTTCTAGCTTAGGAAGACGCTGCCGATTACCGCGCCGAAATCCACCTGCCATTTGCTACTCCCGTTTATTTGCATATCATGGGTGGGGCATTATACGAGCTCGCTCCCCATCCTCAAGTGACTCATCACAAAGCTGGCTTTGAAGCCGGTCCTCCCAAACCAGCCTGTAAAAACCTAGTCGCCGAATGCTTGACCGTAGCTATCCGGGGCCAAATCCTCGAAGCGGGTATATTTACCGATAAACGCCATGTGAACGGTGCCGATCGGGCCGTTACGCTGCTTACCAATAATTAACTCCGCGATACCTTGGTTATCGGGGTTATCTGGATTATAGACTTCATCGCGATAAACGAAGGCAATGACGTCCGCGTCCTGCTCAATGGCGCCCGACTCACGCAAATCCGACATGACTGGCCGTTTATTCGGACGCTGCTCCAACGAACGGTTCAACTGGGAAAGTGCCACTACTGGACAATTAAACTCTTTCGCCAAGCCCTTCAATGAGCGCGAAATCTCGGAAATTTCACCGGTGCGGTTTTCGCTAAAGCCGGGGATCTGCATTAATTGAAGGTAATCGATCATCACCAGTGCAATATTGCCATGCTCACGCACCACCCGGCGCAACCGTGAGCGCATCTCATTAGGCGATAAGGCCGCGGTATCATCAATAAACAGCTGTTTGTCTTTGAGCAGGTTGACGGCGGAGGTTAAGCGCGGCCAATCCTCATCTTCCAACTGCCCGGTACGTACACGGGTTTGGTCAATTCTACCCAGCGATGACAGCATCCTCAGCATCAGGGACTCGGCGGGCATCTCCATAGAGAACACCATGACCGGCTTGTCGCTGGAAATAACCGCATGCTCAACTAGGTTCATCGCGAAGGTGGTTTTACCCATGGAGGGACGACCTGCAATCACCACCATATCCGACGGCTGGAGACCAGTGGTCATCTCGTCCAGGTCACGGAAACCGGTGGAAAGCCCGGTCATTTCACCTTTCAGGTTAAACAGCTCATCAATGCGATCAACGGCTTTGGTCAGCAGATCGCTCATACCGATAGGGCCGCCGGTTTTAGGGCGCTCCTCGGCAATCTGGAACACTAACCGTTCCGCTTCATTGAGCAACTCATCCGCCGGACGCCCTTGTGGGGAAAAAGCGCTATCGGCGATTTGGTTAGCCGCACGGATCAATTTACGCAGTGTTGCCCGCTCACGCACGATATCGGCGTAGGCGCGAATATTACTGGCAGAGGGCGTGTTACGCGCAAGCTCGGCCAAAAACGCCAACCCACCGACCGTATCCAAATGATCACGCGCTTCTAGCGCTTCGGAAAGTGTTACCACGTCTAATGGCTGACCGGATTCAGCCAGATGAATCATCACGTTGAACACTAAACGGTGCTCATAACGATAGAAATCATCCGCCACCAAGCGTTCTGAGACGTTATCCCAGGCTTGGTTATCCAGCATTAGCCCGCCTAATACCGACTGCTCCGCCTCCAGAGAGTGTGGCGGCAGTTTTAGCGCTGCCGTTTCTTTATCAGCAGAAGGCTGGTCCTGCATAGCGAGCTCCTTTAAACACTACAGCGTAGCCAATGAAGAGAGGTATCTTAGCCGGAGCGAGGACGTTCGACCACCGACATCACAGCCAATCTAGACATTGTCTGAAAAACGCCAAACCGTAATAGCCCAGGCGGATTTATGACACTATCCAGCACTACCGTCTTGCAGCACAGGCGTCAGAAATAACAAAAGGCGCGGGTTTCCCCGCGCCTTTTGAGGCGTACGTGCTAGTACAGTGAGCGACCGAGCACTTAATACTTACTCGGTACTTACTTCGTACTTAATTACTCTGCCACTACCACTACGCGTACAACCGCATCCACTTCAGCGTGCAAGTGAATAGCGATATCGTATTCGCCAGTTTGGCGAATCGGCCCTGTCGGCATACGCACTTCGCTCTTGGCAACATCGATGCCAGCAGAGGAAATGGCGTCAGCCAGGTCACGCGGACCAATAGAACCGAACAGCTTGCCTTCGTCGCCTGCTTTGGAAACCAAAGACAGCTCGATGTCGTTCAACTGCTCAGCGCGCGCTTCGGCTTCTGCCTTGCGCTCAGCTGCTTGCGCTTCGAGCTCAGCACGCTGTGCTTCAAACGCTTCGATGTTGTCTTTGGTGGCCGGTACGGCTAAGCCGTAAGGCACCAAGTAGTTACGACCATAACCAGGCTTAACGGTGACTTTGTCACCCAGGCCGCCCAGCTTACCAATGTTGTCGAGCAGAATGACTTCCATCTCGTAAACCTCTTGTCAGTTGCTGCGGGCAAGGCGTGCGCGAACGTTCGCGAATGTATCAATCAGCCCCAACAGCAGCACAATGAGAATCGTGGGCCAGGTCGTGATCAGCAGCACATAAAATGCTACCAGCCACAGCCCGTTCATCCCCTTTATTCCAATAAACCCATGCACTAACGCAACGCCAGCTACCAACAGCGGAATCCAACCAAGCATCGCCAGCGCGTGTGCGCCCAGCAGCATGCCTATCACTCCAATGACGACCAATACGGCCAGCTCTTTGGGTGTTAAGCGTAATGCATGAAACTCTTCGCGAAAGCCACCTGGGTTATACAACCCAGCTTGCCAGCTACGCGCAAGCGCTAAACACACTATTGCTGCCAACAGTACGACGAGCCCGGTAACCCCACCCACCACTAGCGCGGCGATGGTTTGGGTATCGTAGCCCTGATTGGCGAATTCCGTGAGCATGCGGTCCACTTCTTCTGAACCTTCCCGCAACTGCTCAAGCATTAACTCTGTGCCGCCTGGTGGGCTGAAGATGCCAAGCTGAACCATGACAGCGGCGACCAAGGTCCCCACAATCAACGTTTCACCCCAACGCATCCTCTCGCGCAGGATAACAGCCATCAGCGTTACCAGCAGTATGCTAGCAAGCGGAATGACGTCTCCCTGTGCCCACCACCAGCCAGCCGGCAGTGCTGCAGCGACAATGACTGGCAGCGCAGGTGCAAAACCTTTGCGTAGAGTCACCAACGCTGAGATGGCTGCCCCTAACCAGAACAGCCAAGGCACTAGCGTTGCCAGGGCCGCCCCGCCTGCAGCGTAAGGCGTGCCCCGCATCAGCCATCGGGCTAGTGCCAGCATCACGTTAAACGCTTACTGGTGGCTATCGGAGTAGGGCAGCAGTGCCAGATAACGCGAACGCTTGATAGCGGTCGCCAGCTGACGCTGATAGCGTGCTTTGGTGCCGGTAATACGGCTTGGAACGATCTTGCCGGTTTCGGTGATGTAAGCCTTCAGCGTGTCCAGATCTTTGTAATCGATCTGCTTGATGCCTTCAGCGGTGAAGCGGCAAAACTTACGGCGACGGAAAAAACGTGCCATGGACTAGCTCCTTAAAACGTGCAGTGAATAAAATCAGGCAGTTTCTTCTTCTTCAGCGCGCGGTTTTTCTTCGCGACGCGGACGTTTTTCTTCTGCCGGTTTCATCATCGGAGAAGCTTCAGTAACAGCTTCTTTGCAGCGAACAACCAGGCTGCGGATAATGGCGTCGTTGTAACGGAAGATGTTCTCGATCTCGTCGAGGGTCTCGCCGCTACATTCAACGTTCATCAGCACGTAGTGGGCTTTGTGGATCTTGTTGATCGGGTAAGCCAAGTGACGACGGCCCCAATCTTCTAGACGGTGCACAGTGCCGCTGTTTTCGGTAACGATGCTGGTGTAGCGCTCGACCATAGCCGGCACCTGCTCGCTTTGATCCGGGTGGACCATAAACACGATTTCGTAATGACGCATGGGATCTCCTTGCGGTTTGACAGCTTCCGTTGTGTGCTACCGCTAAACGCAATAAACGACGACAAGGAAGCAAGGAGTTAACTGAAGTGCTCCGCCACCGCATTAAACGGCTTCCGGGGCATCAAACAGAACTTTTATTTCAACAACTGTTTTCAAAGACAGTTTTCAACAACAGTTTCAATTACTAATTCTCACAGCTAACGCCCGCTTGCAGACAAACGGGCGCGTATATCTTAGTAGTACGGCGGTTAACTTGCAAGCTGGCGCTGGCGAACAGCTTCAAACAAGCAGATACCGGTAGCCACTGACACATTGAGGCTAGAAACCTCCCCTGCCATCGGCAACTTGGCAAGGTTATCGCACGCCTCGCGAGTTAACCGCCGCATGCCTTTACCTTCTGCCCCCATCACCAGGGCAGTAGGGCCAGTCATGTCAATATCAAAGACACTGGCCTCAGCCTCACCTGCCGTGCCGGTTATCCAGACACCGGCATCTTTTAGCTTGGCAAGCGTACGCGCCAAATTCGTTACTTGATAAACCGGCACTACCTCGGCGGCGCCACAGGCGACTTTACGCACGGTGGCATTGAGCGGTGCAGCCTTGTCTTTCGCCACGATCACCCCATGCGCACCGGCGGCATCCGCGCTGCGCAGGCAGGCACCGAAGTTATGCACATCCGTCACGCCATCCAAAATCAGCAACAGCGGCGGTGTATTCGAAGGCCAAGCACGCAGCTTAAGCCAGAGCGACTCTTCGCCCTCGGGAGTTAGCGGCGGACAAAAGGCGACTACCCCTTGGTGGGCAGCTCCCTGGGTTAGCTGGTCAAGCAAATCGCGCGGCTGCTCTTTGACACGAGCGCCATGCGACTGAGCGTGGGCGACCAACTCTTTCAAGCGGCTTCCCGCCCCCTGCTGCACCCACAGTTCTCGGGGCGCTTCACCTCTGTCTAGCAGGCTTTGCAGTGCATGAACCCCATATACCTGATCTAGCCCATCAGGGGTCTTGGGACCCCTCCGTGAAGACGCTGACTTCATGCTCAGCCCTTATTCGGTGATGGTTTGCGTGGACCGTTCCGTGTGCGGCGTGGGCCGCGACGCGTAGTGGGCTTCTCGCTACTGGACGGTTTGTCACCAGAGGCTTTAGCGCCACTTGTTTTGGCACCAGCGCCCCCTTCCCCACCGCGCTTCTTACGCGGCTGGCGGCGTGGGCGGGGTTTTTCATCCCCCAGGCCGAAGTCGATCTTGCGGTCATCCATATCGACCCGCGCCACTTGAACGGTAAGACCATCGCCCAAACGGTAGGTCGTACCCGTACGCTCACCTTTCAGGCGGTGCTTCTCAGCTTCGTAGTGGTAGTAATCCGAAGGCAGCGACGTCACATGCACCAAGCCTTCCACAAAGAACTCATCCAGACGCACAAACAGACCGAACTGAGTGACGGAAGCAATAGTTCCTTCGAACATTTCGCCCAGTTTGTCGGACATAAACTCGCACTTCAGCCAGCTCTCGACATCACGGGTGGCTTCGTCGGCACGACGCTCAGTCATTGAGCAGTGTTCACCCAGCTCAAGCATCTGCTCGAAAGTGTACGGGCACCATTTACTTGGCGGCTCAACCGGAGATCCTTCAACGCGCAGCACCGTATTGGTCTGGCGCGGCCCGCGGATCACCGAGCGAATAGCGCGGTGCACCAGCAGATCAGGATAGCGGCGGATCGGCGAGGTAAAGTGGGCGTAGGCCTGGTAGGCCAACCCAAAGTGACCTTCGTTTTGCGGAGAATAGACCGCCTGATTCATTGAGCGCAGCATGACCGTCTGAATGATATCGAAGTCAGGGCGGTCGGCAATCGATTCACGAAGTGCCTGATAGTCTTGCGGAGTGGGCATGTCGCCGCCGCCGACTGCAAGACCTAACTCGTTCAGGAACAGGCGCAGTTTATCAAGCCGCTCAGGTGTCGGCCGTTCGTGAATACGGTAAAGCGCCGGCAGGTCATGCTTATCCAGGAAGCGTGCAGTCGCCACGTTGGCTGCCAACATGCACTCCTCAATTAATTTGTGCGCGTTGTTTCGGCTACGCGGAACGATTTTCTCGATTTTACGCTCATCATTAAAGATGATCGCCGTTTCAGTGGTGTCAAAATCGATCGCACCACGTTCAGCGCGCGCTTCACGCAACAAGTAGTAAAGCTCTTCCAGATTCTTCAGCGGCTTTACTAGCTCGCTGTGCTCTGTCCGTAGCGCCTCGCCCTCTTCGCTCTTCTCATCAAGAATTGCCGCCACCTTGTTATAGGTAAGGCGAGCGTGAGAGTTCATGACGGCTTCGTAGAAGCGGTAGCGGCTAATCGCACCGGTTTGCGAAATATTCATCTCGCACACCAGCACCAGACGATCCACGTGGGGATTCAGCGAACAGAGCCCGTTGGACAATAGTTCCGGCAGCATGGGAACCACTTGACCAGGGAAGTAGACCGAGTTACCCCGCGTGCGGCCTTCATTATCCAACGGCGTGCCGGGACGCACATAGTGGGAAACGTCCGCGATCGCGACGAGCAGTTTCCAACTGCCGGATTTCGTTTTCCACGCGCACACCGCATCATCGAAGTCTTTGGCAGACTCATCGTCGATGGTAACCAGCGGTATATCACGCAGGTCAACGCGGTGCTGCTTGTCTTCTTCCAGCACTTCAGCTGAAATGCCAGAAATTTGGTCGAGCACTTCAGGCGGAAACTCTGCAGGAATATCGTAACTGCGAATCGCAATATCAATTTCCATGCCGGGATCCATACGCTCACCCAGCACTTCAATCACCTCGCCTACCGGCTGTACACGGGTGGCTGGCTGCTGAACGATCTTGGCCGAGATCACCTGGCCATCTTTAGCGCCACCACAGGCGCTATGCGGAATAATCACTTCCTGAGTAATGCGCGGATTTTCCGGTATTAGAATGCCAAACTCCGGGGTATTGCTACGGTAAACACCAACGATGGTTTGGGTGTTACGTGCAATCACTTCGGCAATCGTCGCCTCATCACGGCCACGGCGATCACGACCGCTAACGCGTGCCAACACATGGTCGCCGTGAAAAACACGTCGCATTTGGCGCGGCGGCAATACCAAGTCCGGCTTTTTGCCATCATCCCGCAAGAGGAAGCCAAATCCATCGCGGTGCCCCAGCACTTTGCCTTTGATCAGATCGAGCTTGTCGATTAACGCATAGGCGCCCCGACGATCACGCAGCACTTGCCCATCGCGCTCCATCGCCGCCAAACGGCGACGGACAGCTTCGATCAGCTCTTCGTCTTCCAGACCCAGCAGGCGGCTCATATTTTCATGGGTAATCGGCTTGCCATACGTTTCTAAGGCAGCAAGCAAATACTCCCGGCTCGGCGCTGGGTTACCATATTTATGCGCCTCGCGCTCGGCGTGCGGATCATCACTTAACGTCCAATACTTCATACGAGCAACATCCTTAATGGCGTCATTTGCGAGAGGCATAAAAAAAGCGCATACGCAGTGCGTTGCGGGCTGGATATTTCAGTGTTTGAAAAGCTGAAATGAATAGGATTTTGTTTAGTCATAGGCGCAGTATAGCGCTGCACGTTCAATCACCCAACCGTCTTAGACGTTGTTTATACAATTAGCTTTATAAAAAGCGCATAAGGGGTCTTGCATTTAACCATCACCCCGGTATTATACGCGCCACTTGCCCAGATGGCGGAATTGGTAGACGCGCTAGCTTCAGGTGCTAGTGTCCGTATGGACGTGGAGGTTCAAGTCCTCTTCTGGGCACCAAACTGCTTTTATACTATCTTTTTGTATACGCAGTTCAGTGCTAAGCAAGTAAAGGCAATAAGCCAGTCAACGTAAGTAGCAACAAGTTTGTGTTCGCCCAGGTGGCGGAATTGGTAGACGCGCTAGCTTCAGGTGCTAGTGTCTGTATGGACGTGGAGGTTCAAGTCCTCTCCTGGGCACCATATGAGCACAAACGATAGTAGATAATTTAAGCGTTAGATGATGCGCCCAGGTGGCGGAATTGGTAGACGCGCTAGCTTCAGGTGCTAGTGTCCGTATGGACGTGGAGGTTCAAGTCCTCTCCTGGGCACCATGAGTTACATGGGCCAGTCCGCATCATTATTTGTTTTCCTCTTTTAATCCTCTCCGTTTTACTCGCTTTTCTTAAAGCACCGTACCTTTCTCAAGCACTGTACCTTTCTCAAAGCACCTCCTCTTTACTGAAAACGCCCTGGGCGTCGTGCCACTTCTTCAAGTGCCCATCCCTGTATACGCAACTCTCCCTCCAGCACTGACTCTACTTCGGTCGTTAACTCTGGGAAGAAGTTAAGCCCAGTGCGTGCTTCTATATCGTCAATGGTTACCAAGTAATCATCCAGCGGCTCATTGCCACGTACGTCTTGCGGCATAATAAACGCCAACGCTAATGGCGCTTCATTGTGCGGGGCGACGATGATCTTATAAAACGCTTCGGGCACTTCAACCAGACCTACCCGATTAAACACGTTATCCATAAAGCGTTCAGGAAATACCGGCCCAGTAATCACCTGCAAACGATCAAAGCGCGGCGCAAAGTGATCCATAACGACTTCTTCTAAACGCTGCCACAGCTGCCGATTGAGCTGGGGGCGTTGCGGGGTCATATTACTCATTAAAAAAGTATCGACTTGAGCGCTGCGCCCGTGCACGGCAGCAATTGCGTAATTGGGCGCCAGATGGCCTCGATCGTAACCGCTGCCTGCGTAGCTATCCGTGCCTACCGGCCACAGTGTGCGCCAATCAGCTTGAAAATTTGGCCGGGAACCAATGCTTGAATCGTCTACCGCTTCAATCTGATAGCTTACCCATAGCGGATTAACCCGCACATCAGACCAGCCAACTAAATAGCCATCGTTGCGCAGTACTCGGTGAATTGTAGTAGGGCGAAACTCCTCCCAGGTAGGCACTCCCATCCACGTATAAGCATCTTTATGCTGTCGCTCTTGAAATTCCCACAGCCCCGTACCAACGGCAACAAACAGTACGGCAATACCCAAGCGTCGACCCTGCCGACGCCAGCTCGAAAGCGATGTTCCCAACACTCTTACTCCCTGGTTAGCGCTGACGTGCGCCTATCGTTTTATTTCGCTTAAAGCTACTACCACCGTGGCGATAAAAGCGGTCCCAATTACCAGCCTAGTGAAAACATCGTTTCAAGATCGTGGCGAGAGTGCACCTGCATAGCATTCAGGGTTTCTGTATCGCTGATACCTTCTACGGCATTTAAGCGCTCCGTTACCAGCTCAGCCAAGCTTTCAAAATCGCGAGTACGGGCAATCGCCACCAAGTCGTAGCGGCCACAGGTAGAATAAACTTCACTAATGCCTTCTACATCAGCTAAGCGTTCGGCCACGGCTTTCACTTGGCCTTTATCGGTATTGATTAAAATGACTGCGTTTTGCATAGCGTGCCCCTCAAGAGAAAATAATGGCAACAAAATGTCGTCTTTAAGCTGCGCAGAGTATAGCAGCGACTAGGAAGCGAGCGCAGCACCCAGCAACAGCGTGACCAATTGTCGCTGTACATCGCAAGGCATTCGCACAAGCTTTGCACATCCGCTAGCATGTAAAAGAGAACTCCGACTTATAAGTTTATTCGGAGCACTAATAGAGGTGGATCACCACCCGACAACCGTGACCAAACGTCAGACCGTGACGATAAGGAGAAATCATGGCTAATAAGAGCCGTCGTGACTTCATGCGCAACAGCATGTTAGGGCTAGCTGCCCTTCCGCTGGGTGCAGGTATTCTTTCCAAGACTGCTTTCGCTCAAGAGCTGCCGCGTCTTGATCCTTCCTCAAGCAACGCTCAAGCGCTTAACTACGTCGAAGACGCCAGTGAAGCAAGCGACCACCCGGCTTATGAAGAGGGCGAGCGCTGCGATAACTGCATGTTCTTCAATGCAGAGACACAAGGTTGCCAGCTGTTTCCTGAGAACAGTGTTGAGCCAGGGGGCTGGTGTCAGTCTTGGACTGCACGAGCCTAAACAGCTGCCGTTTAGAGCGGTTACTGCTGTACTAATAACTACCCCGCGCTTTGCGCGGGGTAGTCTTTTTTTAAAGGCTACTTTAAAAAGCTGGCTTACGCAGAAAAGCGTTTAAGAAGCATGGTTGTCATCTTCAACCGGCCAGTGAAAACGCCGCGTCACTTGCCCCTCTTCCATTGAGACCAGATGAACCGGAAAACCCCATAGCTGCTGTAGATGGCGAATAACCGGATAGACGCTGCGCCCCAGCGGGCGGCGATTATCCTGTACATGATGAAGCGTCAATGAGCGGTCCCCACGAATGGCCGCCTCGACCACTTGAATATTGGGCTCGCGAACAGATAGCGCATACTGCGTTGCGAGCGCTTCACGAACCTGACGATAGCCCTGTTCGTTATGTATCGCCGCTACTTCCAGGGCCTCTAACTGATCATCATCCACCACTAAAAACAGCTTATGGTCCCGCATCACCTTCGGCGACAGAAACTGCTGAATAAACGACTCGTCCTTAAAGTTGCGCATCGCAAACTCCACCGTTTCCCGCCACGGGGTACCCGCCACATCTGGAAACCACTCACGATCCTCGTCGGTAGGGTTTTCGCAGATGCGCTTGATATCCATAAAAATCGCGAAACCAAGCGCATAAGGGTTAATCCCGCTGAAGTGAGGGCTATCAAAGGCTGGCTGATTGATCACAGCGGCGTGAGACTGCAAAAATTCCAGCATTAATCCTTCATCGACATTGCCGTCGTCGTAAAGTCGATTCATTAACGTGTAGTGCCAGAAGCACGCCCAGCCCTCATTCATCACCTGCGTTTGCCGCTGGGGATAAAAATACTGCGCCAGCTTGCGCACAATTCGCACAATCTCACGCTGCCAAGGCGCCAGCAACGGGGCGTTTTTCTCAATAAAATAGAGCAGGTTTTCCTGCGGCTCTGAAGGATAAAGCCCGCCGCTATGTAAGCCTAACGGGTCATCGTCATTGGCATTGTGCAAACTTCCCGGCAGCGAAGACTCCCCAGTGGGCGGTTCGGGAATGGTTCTCCAGAGCATATTAACCTGGGTTTGTAGATAGGCTTCCCGCTCATCCTGACGCTTCGCTTCCTCTTCTGCAGAAATTGGTGAGGGGCGCTTGTAGCGGTCAACACCGTAGTTTTGCAGCGCATGACAAGCATCCAGCAGCTGCTCGACAGCCTGCACGCCGTGGCGCTCTTCGCACTGGGCGATATACTTACGTGCAAACACCAAGTAATCGACAATAGAAGAGGCATCCGTCCAAGTACGGAACAGGTAGTTACCTTTAAAAAAGGAGTTATGACCGTAGCAGGCGTGGGCCATCACCAACACCTGCATCATCAGCGTGTTCTCTTCCATTAAGTAGGCAATACAAGGGTCAGAGTTAATGACCAGCTCATAAGCCAGGCCCATCTGGCCACGCTTGTAAGCCCCTTCAACGGCTAGAAACTGCTTTCCGAATGACCAGTGGTGGTAGCCCACCGGCATGCCCACGCTGGCGTAGGCATCCATCATTTGCTCCGTGGTGATCACTTCTATCTGATTGGGATAAGTATCCAGACGATACTCATCAGCGAGCCTTGCCAGCTCCGCATCGAAGCGCTCCAGCAGGTTGAAGTTCCAATCGGAGCCGGTGGCAATCGGCTTGCGCTTGCGGGTCGCACTCATAGCCCACTCCTCTATTACACGGTCATACGGTCACTAGCCTCTATACACGGTCACTAAGACTGACTTAAGCGACGCTTGAACAGTTCGCGAAAGACCGGATAAATATCGCCCGCCTCTATAATTTGCCGCATGGCAAAGCGTTCGGGAAATTCTTTGACCACACTTGCATACTCATGCCACAGCGATTGATGGTCGTGAGGCGTAATCTCAACGTAAGCGTAGTATTGCAACTGTGGCATTAGCTGTTTGATCAGCAAGTCGCGGCAAATATTCGAGTCGTCATCCCAATTATCGCCATCGGAGGCTTGGGCCACATATAAATTCCACTGCCCTACTGGATAACGCTTTTCAATGATCTTATTGACCAGATTCAGCGCACTAGAAACAATCGTACCGCCGGTTTCGCGTGAGTAAAAAAACTCCTCCTCGCTAACTTCCCGAGCAGCGGTGTGGTGACGCACAAACACCAGTTCGACTTTTTCGTAGTGTTTCTCCAAAAACAGGTACAACAGTAAGAAAAAGCGCTTAGCGATATCTTTATGGTTCTGGGTCATCGACCCCGAAACGTCCATGACACAAAACATGACCGCTTGATTAGAAGGCTGCGGCTGGGCGCTTAACTGGTGGTAGCGCAGGTCATAGGTATCAATGAACGGCACGCCAGCAATACGTTTTTCCAGGCGTTCGATTTCAGTTTTCAGCTCGGCAATACGGGCCGGATTACGCAATACCGGGTCTTTACGCTCTTCGGCTTCCAGGGCCTCATGAGCTTCCTTAAGCGCCCGTTTAATCGGCGCGCGCATGGCAATGCGCCGAGCGTAGGCTTCGCGCATCGAACGGGTAATGCTGATCCGGGAAGGCACGCCATCTTTAGACAATCCCGCCCGCACCATTTTGACCTCTTCCAGCGACTTCAACGGTTTGCGCTGCAAGTGGGGTAACTCAAGCCCGTCAAACACAAACTCCAGAAACTCCTCGCGGCTGAGGGTGAAGGCGAACTCATCCACCCCTTCCCCCTGATTAGAGGCGCCGCCTTCCCCCGCACCACTGCCACCGCCCTGCCCGCTAGGGCGTCGTATTTTGTCGCCCGCTACAAACTCCTTGTTGCCTGGCGAGACGATATTGCGTGCCCCGCCCGGGCCATGCTGAAACACTGGCTCAGAGATATCCTTCGCCGGAATAGATATTTTTTCACCGCGCTCCATATCAGTAATGGAGCGGCGATTAACGGCCTCTTCAACCGAACGCTTGATATGCTTGCGATAGCGCTCTAAAAAGCGCTGACGGTTCACCGCGCTTTTATGTTTAGCGTTAGGCCTTCGATCAATAAAGTAGGTCATACGACCTCCTTAGACGCTTTTCTTAAGCACTGTTTTAACAACAGCCCTTAACTATCCGTCCCTTACTGGGACTTACGCACGCGCAGGTACCACTCGGACAGTAATCGAACCTGTTTTTCGGTGTAGCCGCGCTCAACCATCCGCGCCACAAAGTCTTCATGCTTCTTCTGGTCTGACCGGGAGGCCTTGGCATTGAACGAAATCACCGGCAGTAGCTCTTCGGTGTTGGCGAACATTTTGTGTTCGATAACGCCTTTTAGCTTTTCATACGACTGCCAGCTCGGATTCATGCCGTTATTTTGCGCCCGTGCCCGCAGCACAAAATTGACCACCTCATGGCGGAAGTCTTTCGGGTTGGAGATTCCCGCCGGTTTCTCAATTTTCTCCAGCTCTTCGTTCAGCGATTGGCGATTCAACAGCTCGCCGGTTTCATGATCACGGTATTCCTGATCCTGTATCCAGAAATCAGCGTAGGTTACGTAGCGGTCGAAAATATTTTGACCATATTCGCTGTAGGATTCGAGGTAAGCGGTTTGAATCTCCTTACCAATAAAGTCCACGTAGCGGGGCGCCATATACTCTTTGATGAAGCCCAAGTAGCGTTCAAACACCTCCGACGGCAGCTGTTCACGCTCCAATGCCTGCTCTAGCACATAAAGTAGATGCACCGGGTTGGCAGCCACTTCGGTGCTATCAAAGTTGAATACCTTAGAAAGAATCTTGAAGGCGAAACGAGTGGAGAGCCCTTGCATGCCTTCGTCAACGCCAGCCGCGTCGCGATACTCCTGAATCGACTTGGCACGCGGATCGGTGTCTTTCAGGTTTTCACCGTCGTACACGCGCATCTTGGAATAGATATTGGAGTTTTCAGGTGCCTTGAGCCGTGACAACACCGAAAACTGCGCCAGCATGCGCAGCGTATCCGGCGCGCAGGGCGCGGCATTTAGTGAAGAATCCTCTAGTAGTTTTTGATAGATTTTGATCTCTTCGGTGACTCGCAGGCAATAAGGCACTTTGACGATATAGACCCGGTCAAGAAATGCCTCGTTGTTACGATTGTTGCGAAATGCCTGCCATTCAGACTCGTTAGAGTGCGCCAGGATCACCCCATCAAAGGGTATTGCTCCCATGCCTTCGGTGGGATTGTAGTTGCCCTCCTGCGTCGCGGTGAGCAGAGGATGCAGCACCTTGATCGGCGCTTTGAACATCTCCACAAACTCCATCAACCCCTGGTTGGCACGGCATAAGCCACCAGAGAAGCTGTAGGCATCTGGGTCGTCCTGGGAGTAAAGCTCCAACTGGCGGATATCGACCTTACCCACCAGCGAGGAGATATCCTGGTTGTTCTCATCGCCCGGCTCGGTTTTCGAAATGGCAATTTGATTCAACCGTGAGGGGTACAAACGTACCACCCTAAACTGGGAAATATCACCGCCATACTCTTTGAGCCGCTTCGCCGCCCAGGGCGACATCACGCTGCGCAGATAACGCTGAGGAATACCGTACTCTTTCTCTAACAGCTCGCCATCCTCCTCGGGAGAGAATAAACCAAGTGGCGACTCATAAACTGGCGAGCCCTTAATGGCATAGAACGGGATGCGTTCCATCAGTAACTTCAAGCGCTCTGCCAGTGATGACTTACCGCCACCCACTGGCCCCAGCAGGTAGAGGATCTGCTTGCGCTCTTCAAGCCCTTGGGCAGCATGGCGGAAGTAGGCAACGATTTGCTCGATAGCCTCCTCCATACCGTGGAACTCTGCAAAGGCAGGGTAGCGGCGAATCACTTTGTTGGAAAAAATGCGTGACAGACGCGGGTCTTTCGCCGTGTCGATCACTTCAGGCTCGCCTATGGCTTCCAGCATGCGCTCGGCGGCGCTGGCATAAACTTTCGAGTCACGGCGACAAAGCGCCAAGTACTCCTCAAGGCTCATGTCTTCTTGCTGAACGCGGGCAAATCGGTCTTGAACGTGATCAAAGATACTCATGGAATTCTCCTGTGGCCTAACCCCAGACAGCCACCGCCAAACCAAGTGTTTCGCAACGGTGTGCCAAACGAGGTGTCGCTTTTTTTAGCGTAGTCAGCATTAGCAAAAAGTGATGACTAAAACCTTCAACGCAGCGGCGATACAGTTAAGAGAATTATTCAGAGGATTAGTTGCGTTAAATAAAGCAACTGGCTACGAAAGGGAGCGCACTAGAGCAGTTGCGCCGCTGCCAGGGCAGCGACGTAACTAGATTGCAGGTGCTAAACAGCGGCAAAAGAGGTGCTGTTTTCGCGCTTAACGCTCAAGCACGGCACGAATATCGGCTAATAACTCATCAAGTAATTCAACGGTGGTGTTCCAGGCACATACAAATCGGGCACCGCCAGCGCCAATAAAAGTATAGAAGGTCCAGCCTTTAGCTTTCAACGCTTCAATTGCCGGGAGTGGCAATTCAACGAAAACGCTGTTGGCCTGGGTAGGGAACATCAGTGAGACACCCGGCAATGCCTGCAGGCCTTCTGAGAGGTAACTCGCCATGGCATTGGCGTGTTGGGCATTGGTTAACCAGGCGCCGCTTTCTAATAACCCTAACCACGGCGCTGAGATAAAGCGCATTTTCGATGCCAGCTGGCCTGCTTGCTTGCAGCGGTAGGAGAAATCTTCGGCTAACTCACGGTTAAAAAACAGGATCGCTTCACCAAACGCGAGGCCGTTCTTGGTGCCTGAAAAACATAGCGCATCCACACCCACCTGCCAGGTCAGTTCAGCGGGAGTGGCATTTAGGCTTGCACAGGCGTTGGCAAAGCGAGCACCGTCCATATGCAACCGCAGGTCATGTTTATCAGCAATGGCGCGAATCGCCATCAGCTCTTCGCGGGAATAAAGCGTGCCCACTTCGGTCGCTTGGGTCAGCGAGACCACTTTGGGTTTGGGGTAGTGAATATCGCTGCGCTTGGTGACCAGCGCCTCGATACCTTCCGGGGTAAGCTTGCCATTGGCGCCGGGTGAGGTTAGCAGCTTCGCGCCGTTGGAGAAGAACTCCGGGCCACCACACTCGTCGGTTTCGATATGCGCCAGCTCATGACAAATAACGCTGTGGTAGCTACGTCCCATCGCTGAAAGGGCCAGTGAGTTAGCAGCGGTGCCGTTGAAAACGAAGAAGACGTCACAGTCATAGTCAAACATTTCGCGGAAGCGATCTGCGGCACGGGCCGTCCAGGTATCGTTACCGTAAGCCAAATCATCGCTGCGGTTGGCTTCTAATAGATATTCCATCGCCTCCGGGCAAATACCGGAGGTGTTATCACTGGCTAAAAAACGCGGGCTACACTCCGAGGTCATGACGGTAATCCTTATATCTGGCGATCTTACGGCGCAGGCTGGGTGCCACCAGCGCCTTTAATGCCTAGCTATGCTTAATAGCTAGGCCAAGAAATCCCTTAATAACAGGACATTCAGTCTATCGCCATTAACGTGTAAACGTCACCTACTGCTACCGGCCATCTAAAGGATAGCGGCCAGACGTGTGCCCTGCTCAATCGCTCGTTTGGCATCCAGTTCGCTGGCTTCATCGGCACCGCCAATAATGTGCACCGCTACTTTTGCCTGCTCCAGCGGCGCCAGTAACTCCCGCACCGACTCTTGCCCGGCGCACACCACCACGCTGTCTACCGCCAACACTTGGTCAACGCCCTCGCGGCGAATATGCAGCCCTTGGTCGTCGATTTTGAGGTACTCGCAGCCCGTTAGCGTGGTGACCCCACGGGCTTTAAGCGAGGCGCGGTGCACCCAGCCCGTGGTTTTACCCAGGTTTTTACCCGGTTTGGAGCTTTTACGCTGCAGCATCACGATCTCGCGGGGAACGTCTGGCGGTGTCGGTGTTTTTAAACCGCCGCGTTCGCCCACTGCTAAATCAACGCCCCATTCGTCGCACCAGTCAGCAATATCCAACGCGGGGTGCCCTTGGTGTGCCAGCAGCTCAGAGACATCAAAACCAATCCCCCCCGCGCCGATCACGGCTACCTTACGCCCGACCCGCTCGGGCGACTCAATCGCCTCGGCATAGCTCAGTACCTTTGAATGGTCGTGGCCCGGCAGGCTTAGTTCGCGGGGTCGAACGCCGGTGGATAGCACCACTTCATCAAAATCGGCAAGCGTTTCTGCGGTTGCCGTGTTGTTCAAGCGCACCTCTACCGAATACTTCTCTAGCATTACGCGGTAGTAGCGCAAGGTTTCGTTGAACTCCTCCTTACCGGGAATTCTCCGCGCGTAGTTAAACTGTCCGCCTAGCTCACTGCGCTGCTCAAACAGCACAACGTTATGCCCCCGGCTAGCGGCCGTGACGGCCGTTGCCAGCCCCGCCGGGCCGCCGCCAACCACCGCGACTCTTTTACTCGTTTGCGCAGGCTCTATTACCAGCTCGGTTTCATGACAGGCGCGAGGATTCACCAAACAGGAGGTCAGCTTGCCAGCAAAGGTGTGATCCAGGCAGGCTTGGTTACAGGCAATGCAGGTATTGATCTCGTCTGCTAAGCCTTCCTGGGCTTTACGCACCCAGGCGGGATCAGCCAGAAAAGGCCGCGCCATGGAAACCATGTCGGCGTGGCCCTCTGCCAGCACCCGCTCAGCGACTTCGGGCATGTTGATGCGGTTGGTGGTGATCAACGGAATCGAGAGCGCCGACTTGATGCGCTTTGTCACCTCGGTAAAGGCCGCGCGAGGCACGCTAGTCACAATTGTGGGTACCCGCGCCTCGTGCCAACCGATGCCGGTATTAATGACATTAGCGCCAGCGGCTTCAATCGCTTGCCCAAGGGTAACCACCTCTTCCCAGGTACTGCCCTCTTCGACCAGATCAATCATCGAGAGGCGGAAAATAATCACGAAACGTTCACCTACCGCCTCGCGTACACGACGCACAATCTCCACGGCGAAGCGCATGCGGTTTTCAAACGCCCCACCCCACTCGTCGTCGCGCTGATTGGTGCGCTGGCAGATAAACTGATTAATCAGATAGCCTTCAGATCCCATCACCTCCACGCCGTCATAGCCTGCCTGCTGGGCCAGACTCGCGCAGCGCACGTAGTCGGCAATTTGCTGCTCCACCTCGTCGCTACTTAGCGCCCGAGGCATAAACGGATTGATCGGCGCCTGTATCGCCGAAGGTGCCACGAGATCCGGCGAATAGGCGTAGCGTCCGGCATGCAGAATTTGCATACACAGGTGGCCGCCTTCGGCGTGCACCGCCTTAACCACTTGGCGGTGCTCCGGCAGTTGCGCTTCGTCAACGAGCGCGTTGGCCCCCTGAAAAACCGCGCCTTCTGCATTGGGGGCGATACCACCCGTGACGATCAGGCTAACCCCCTCCCGCGCCCGCTCGGCATAGAAGGCAGCTAGCCGTTCAAAGCCATTCGGCGCCTCTTCCAAATTGGTGTGCATCGAGCCCATCAAGATACGGTTAGGTAGCGTCAAATGACCAATGGTCAGCGGTCGGAAAAGATGCGGATAGGCGGGCGTCTGAGTCATCACGGGTCTCCTGAATCTTATTAGTAGTATTGCAAGGCAAATTCAAACAAGCGTATGACATCCTGAGCATCACGTATAGCCCTTAGATCTAGTCCTTCAATCTAGCCCCTCGATCTTTTGCCAACCGCTTGCCCAACGCGCAAATCCGCGTCACATTACCCGGCTAACGATAAGGAACTGTTGCTATGCCCTTGATTTACTTTCTGCCGCCGCTCGCCACTGTATTAATATGGTCGGGCAATATGACCATTAATCAGCTTAGCGTAGGCGCCATTGCGCCCAGTAGTATCGCCTTTTTACGCTGGTTATTAGCACTCGCGGTGATGACGCCCTTTGTGCTGCCTGCTGTGCTTCGCCATCGTGAGGAAATACGTCGCCAATGGCCGAAGCTTGCGCTACTCGGGTTACTCGGCATGGGCCTATGGCAGGGGCTTGCCTATGTGGCGGCAGAAACCACCACCGCCACCAATATGGGCATTCTTGCCGCCATGGTGCCGTTGCTTACGGTGCTACTTAGCGCGCTGATTCTCCGCGAACCACCGACTTTAGGCGGTGTTTTGGGCGGGGTGCTGGCGTTTGTGGGCGTCACCGTATTGCTAGGGCGTGGTAATCCGCTTTCATTACTGCAACTCCAGGTCGCCTTGGGTGATGCGCTGATGGTAGTCGCGGCGACCTGCTACGCGCTGTATGGCGTGATGCTCAAGCGCTGGTCAATGAGCTTACCGCCTTGGGTGATGCTCTATGCCCAAGTCTGTTTTGCCGTCCTGTTCTTGTTGCCGCCCTATTTAATGGGGCCAATGACGCCGGTTGATGGGCAGAATATCGGGCTGATTCTCTATGCAGGTATTCCCGCCTCAGTCATCACTACGTTTCTATGGATGCGGGCGGTACGTCAAATCGGTGCCAATCAATCGAGTATTTTTATCAACCTAATGCCGCTATTTAGCGCAGTCATTGCCATGATTTTTCTAGGCGAGCGAGTGGCTGGTTTCCACTTTGCAGGCGGGCTACTCATCCTTGCCGGGGTAATCATGGCGCAAACACTGACACGGCCGTTAACCCGCGAGTTAACACCAGATAAGCCGAGCAACGTCCAATAATGCTAGAATGGGCGTTTACTTCTGACGCTGGGAAGCCCTGATATGTCCCTGGAAGAACTGCATCTTAATCTGCGCAACCTAATGAGCGATGACTACGATCAGCTCAAGGCATTGATGGACGCTGTCTATCACGATATCGGTGGAGCTTGGCCGAAGCGCACGATCGACAAATTAATTCAGGAATTCCCTGATGGCCAAATCGCCATTGAGGACGATGGATTGCTGGTGGGCGTGGCGCTCACCGTGCAGGTGGATTACGACGAATTTTCTAATCCGCACAAGTACGATGATCTGATTGGTCACCGCGAGATCATCCTCAATGATGAGGATGGCGACGCCATGTACGGTCTGGACGTGCTGATTCACCCGGATTACCGCGGCTATCGCTTGGGCCGCCGACTTTACGAAGCGCGTAAAGAGCTGTGCCGCTCCATGAACCTGCGGGCGATACTGGCCGGTGGGCGTATTCCCGAGTATCACCAGCACGCTGATGAACTCACACCCGCTCAGTACATTGATAAAGTCTCGCGTAAAGAGATCTACGACCCGATCCTCTCTTTCCAGCAGGCCAATGACTTCCAGGTCAAGCGCCTGCTGCGTAAGTACCTGCCGGAAGATGAGCAGTCGCGCGGTTACGCTACCCTGCTAGAGTGGAACAACATTCTGTTTGAGCCTGCTGCCAGCGTGCTCGACAACAAGCCTACCCAAGTACGTGTAGGTGCTGTGCAGTGGCAAATGCGTGAGTTCTCCTCAGTGGAAGCCGCGCTTCAGCAGATTGAATACTTTGTTGATGCGCTGTCTGACTACCAGAGCGATTTTGCGGTATTCCCAGAACTGTTTTATGCCCCCTTGATGGGCCTTCAGGATCGCGCCGCCCAGCAGGATCAAATGGGCGCCATTCGCTTTTTGGCAGGTTTCACCGAGCGCTTTAAGTCGGAACTCTCGCGCATGGCGGTCTCCTACAACATCAATATTGTCGGTGGTTCGATGATTGAGGTCGGCGAGGATGACCGCCTCTACAACATCGCGTACCTGTTCCACCGCGATGGCAGCGTTGAGCGCCAGGCTAAGCTGCATATTACTCCTCAAGAGCGGCGCGACTGGGTCATTGAGGGTGGCGATGAGCTACAGGTGTTCGATACCGACGCTGGGCGCGTGGGCATCCTGATCTGCTACGACGTGGAATTCCCAGAGCTTGGTCGTCTACTGGCCGACCAGGACATGGACATCCTGTTCGTACCCTTCTGGACCGATACCAAAAACGGCTACCTGCGTGTGCGCCACTGCGCCCAGGCGCGGGCAATTGAAAACGAGTGCTACGTGGTGCTGTGCGGCAGTGTCGGCAACTTGCCGTCGATTGAAAATCTGGATATCCAGTACGCGCAATCCGCGGTGTTCTCACCTTCTGATTTCGCCTTCCCCCACGATGCGGTGCTGGCGGAAACCACGCCGAATACCGAGATGATCTTTTTCTCGGACTTGGACTTGACCCGTTTGACGGTAGTGCGTGCCGAAGGCTCAGTGACCAACTTGAAAGACCGCCGCAAGGATCTGTTTGATCTACGCTGGCGCGACTGGTCGTGGAAATCGGGTGCTAACCTGGAAGAGTGAAGGGAATCATGAATACAACAACGCCGCCCAATGGGCGGCGTTGTTGTTTCTAAATGCGTGTTGTACTAGAGGAGTTATATAGCTCAATCAGGCCAGACAAGATGCGCGGGTACGCGGCCTTTGGCATCGAACAGCACCCCCTCATCGCGTAACTTGCGGTGCTGGCGCTCGGCGCCACCATGGTCGGCAAGCTTTAAGGATGCTGCAATCACGCGATGCCAGGGCAACTGATGGCCATCCGGTAGGTGGCGCATAGCCGACCCCACCATGCGCGGCGTAGCGCCTTCGGTCATGGCTGCAATGCGGCCATAGGTGGTCACTCGGCCCGGCGGAATTTGATCGACAATGGTGTAGATCTGCTCGAGTAATTCCGGCCGGGGCATGTGAAATATCCTCTTATTTATTACGCGTCTTTAAAAATCTTGCCACCTGCTTACAGCGCCTCGACCAATTGATCGATCGCTTGAAAAGCTTCCTTGAGCGCAGCGTCGCGATGCTGCTCGCCCATGTTCAAACCTTCAGCATAGACCACCTGGGTATCTTTAATCCCCATCAAGCCGAGCATGGCTTTGAGGTGCGGCGTTTGGCTATCCATTTCGGTGCCAGCGTACTGGCCGCCACGGGCAGCCAGGATGATCGCCCGCTTGCCTTCTACCAAGCCTTGAGGCCCGTTTTCGGTATAACGGAATGTTTCTCCAGCCCGCAGCACACGGTCAAACCATGCTTTCAACTGCGAAGGAATACCCAGGTTATACATCGGCACCGCAATCACCAGCACATCATTAGCACGCAACTCTGCCAGCAGCGTTTCCGAATGAGCAGCCAACTCGTGTTGCTCGGCGCTGCGTTCTGCAGCCGCCACTTGCCAGGCGCCCAGCTCGCTGATATCCAGGTGAGGCAGTGTATTTTTCACCACATCACGTTGGGTGACATCGATACCATCGCGAGCGTTAGCTTGCTCGATAAAACGATTAGCCAGCGCATTGGATTGGCCGTTTTCCGCCAGGATAGAAGAGGTGATTACCAGGGCACGCGTCGTCATTGTAAGCTCCAAAGATCATTAGGTTAATGAGTTGGAAGCTATTCTACGACGCTTTCCGATAAGCAAAAGCGCAACGTTTTCCGACTTGTATTCGATTAAATCGAATTATGCGAGTGTGCTCTGTTTTATTCACATACTTTTCACGCATTCACCGGTTAAGCCAGCGGGCAGTCGCGCCGATATGCTCTTCATCCCATCGAGTTGCACAGCCACTGCCAGACCAACCCTGCTTCATCGCTAACGTGGCGGCGGCTTGGCCGTACCAGCCAAAAGCGCTCGTCGCTAGGCACACTAATATCAAAAGGCGCCACTAAATCGCCACGTTGCTCCATTAAACGCCGGTGAGTAAGCGCAATGCCGCCACCTTGGCTGGCAAGTGCCAACGTCATGACTTGGTTATCGCAGGTGAGCGACCAACACTGCGCCTCTACATGGGCAGCACCCGCTTCCTGTAACCAGCCCGGCCACCCCACCCCAAAACCCACGGCGTGCAGCAGCGTATGTCCGGCCAGGTCACTCGGCGCAGAAAGTGTCTCTGCCAAGGCCAGGGAGCACACCGGCAGCAGATGCTCTTCCCCTAGCGGCTGCATTTCAACGCCGGTCCACTCCCCTTTGCCATAGCGAATCTCGATATCAGCCCCTTCAGGACCAAAGTCATCAGGCCAGATAGCGCTGACCAAACGAATCGCCACCTGCGGGTGAGCGCGGTGGAAGGCAATCAGACGCGGCGCCAGCCACGACTGCTGAATGGCAGGCGTGGCACGCAGTGTGACCGGTTGCTCGGTTGTGCTACCAAAAACTTCCAAGGTTCCTTCGCTGATTCGGACAAAGGCGTCATGAATACTCGGCAGCCACGCTTGCCCCGCTGGGGTTAACGTTAAACTGCGGGCATGGCGCACAAACAGCTTCTGCCCGACACGGTCTTCCAGCAACCGAACGCGCTGACTGATCGCCGCCTGGGTTACTCCAAGCTCATTGCCTGCAGCGGTAAAGCTTAATGTACGCGCTGCGGATTCAAAGGCTTGCAGCCATAGCAATGGCGGTAACTGACTCATGAAAAAGAGACCTATAAATAAAATGATGTCTTAGGGGTCAGATTAATCGTTTGTCACTGGCGCTGCTACTCCTCATCCTGGTTAACACTTAAGCACACCCCTAACGCACAGCCATCTGGCTCTGCCGCAAAGGGAGCGATTCGGAGTCATCATGAATAGCGCAGTACAAACGGCAACGATACCAACGACAAACAACCCTCAAGCCCCAGACATGGGCGAATTAACCCCTTATCAAACCGGCCCCGCCCTCACACAGGCCATGCTCACCCAACAAGGTATTGCCCTTGAGTGGCAAGATGGCCAGCAAACCACCCTGCCCCTACTCTGGCTGCGCGATCACTGTGCCTGCCCAGCCTGTCGTCATCCGCAAACCCGTGAACGGCTCTACCTGCCGCTTGAAGCGATTTCCGAGCCGCCAACCGTGGCGCTACTGGATGGCCATCTGCATTTGAACTGGCAGGACGGCCACGTTAGTACGTTTCACAGCGGCTGGCTTTATCAGCGTCGCCCAGAAGCGACCCTTGCCTCAGCCGTCCCCAACGCCAAACCGTGGGTAAATAACTTCGCGCCCGAGCGCATCAACCATAGCGACTTCCTCACGCCCCAAGGCGAAAAAGCCTGGTTAACCGCTATGCTGCGCGATGGCTTGGCGCTGATCACCGACGGCCCTTTGGTAGAAGAAGAAGTAAGCCGGCTGGCTGAGCGTATTGGCCCACTGCGCGCCACCAATTTTGGTGCCCGTTTTGATGTGCGCTCTAAGCCCAACCCCAATAATGCGGCGTATACCGCGGTAGGATTGCCGCTGCATGTTGATTTGCCCAACTGGCAACAACCGCCCGATATTCAGTTGCTCTACTGCCTGCAAAACGAAGCCAGCGGTGGTGAATCGCTGTTTGCTGATGGTGCCCGCGTGGTAGAAGCGCTACGCCAGCAAGATCCAAAAGCGCTCGCCATACTCAGCGAAACGCCCATCGACTTTCGCTTCCAGGATGAAAGCCACGATATTTCCATGCGCGCGCCGGTGGTCACACTGGACAGTGCAGGTAACCTGGTCGAGATGCGCTTGAACAACTGGATTCGCGACGCGCTTCATTTACCGGTTGAGCAGATGGATGCTTGGTATAGCGCCTATGCTCTATTGTGGAAGTTATTTCACAGCGAAGCGCACCAGCTGGAGTTCACCCTCCACCCTGGGCAGATGATTGCATTTGATAACCGTCGCGTACTGCACGGACGGCGCGAATTCGACCCCAATAGTGGCGCTCGCCATTTACAAGGCACCTATCTAGACCGCGACATGCTGGCCTCACGCCTTCGCGTGCTAGCCCGCAACGTTTAGCGGCTTTCGAGTTTAAGCACCTATCTAGCAACAGCGTTTATCTGACAAGAACACTTATCTGACAAGAACCCCTAGCAAGGAGATCGTATGACACATTTTAAACCTCTCGCCTCGGGCATTGCCCTTGCCACCACTGCACTATTGGCCACGACCGTACAAGCCGATGATCAAACCCTCGATTTCGGCGTACCCTCTTGGCCCGGTATTACGGTTAAAACTGCTATTGCTGAGCAGCTATTGAATCCGCTCGGCTACGAGACCAGCGTCCAGGAAATCGGCCTGCAGGTGATTTATCAGGGCATTGAAAGCGGCGATATAGACGTCTTTCTGGGTGCTTGGCTGCCTGCCCAACGCGAGATGTTCAATCCCCGCAAAGAATCGGGCGTACTCATTGATGTGGCGAACAATGTCGATGGCGCACAAATGACTCTGGCGGTTCCCGAATACCTCTTTGATGACGGCCTGCAAAGCTTTGCCGACCTTGATGACTACCGCGACCAGTTGGATGGCGAGATTCATGGTTTTGGTGCCGGTTCAGCGGCCAGCGAGATTCTTAACAACGCCATTGATAACGACACCTGGGGACTCGGCGATTGGCAATTGGTCGACACCAGCGAAGTCGCCATGCTTTCCGCCGCACGCAATGCGATTTCCCGGGAAGAGCCGATTGTCTGGGTAGGCTGGACGCCTCACTGGATGAACCTTGAACTGCCGATGCGCTACCTGGAAGATCCAGAAGATCTGTTCGGCGAGAACAATGGTGAAAGCGAGGTATTGACGCTTCTTCGCAGTGACTATGCTGACGCTAATCCCAACGTCGTGGCGTTCTTTGAGCAATTCACCTTCTCCGCCGAAGAGCAAAGCTGGATGATTCAGGCATTTGGTCAGGAAGAGCGCGATCTTGCTGAGGTCGCCGAGCAATGGATCAATGAGCACCCCGAGCGCATTGAAGCCATGCTGGCTGACGTGACCACCACCGACGGTGAGCCCGCTTGGCCGGTGATTGAAGCAGAACTCAACAACTAATCGTTCGCCTAAAAAGCGCCTTCATCCCATCGCACGGCTAGCGTATGCTAGCGCTTTTTTAGTCGATGGGAGTGGGCATGTCGCGAACATTGAGCAAGGGCGTTGGCCTGGTGGTAGCCGTCGTGCTGTTAGGCGCTATGTGGCATTTGCTACAGCGCTATGACCTACTAACCCAGGCGCGCCTGAGTGAGCTGATCGACACCATCCGCCAATGGCGTAACGCGCCCTGGATGTTTGCGGCGGTGATGTCCGTTTACGCTGGCGCGCTGCTGGTGATGTTTCCGCTTAGCCTACTGGTGGTGGTGACAGGCTTACTGTTTGGCCCAGTATGGGGGCTGGCGTACGCCACGCTCGGTACATTGACCTCATCGGTGGTGTCTTATTGGGTGGGGCACTGGCTAGGTCGAGAGGCGCTGATGCACTATGGCGGCCGTCATTTGCGTGGCCTTTCGGGCTATTTGTCCAAACGTGGCATTCGCACCATGACGGTCATTAACCTGTTGCCTCTCGCCCCGTTCACGCTGACGAATATGCTAGCGGGCGCTTTTCACCTTAAGTTCCGCGATTATATGATCGGCTCCACCCTCGGTATTGTGCCGGGACTCGCAGCGGTGATTCTTTTGGGTAGCCAGTTAGGCGCCCTGTTCACTGCGGCCTCCACAAAAGAACTCGTGTTGGCAGGCGCAGGGCTTGCCGCTGGCGTTGGCCTGCTTGTCGGGCTTAAGTACTATACCAGTCAGCGTCACGATGCCAACCGGCGCCAAGCAGCCAAAAAACGACCTCAGCGTGAAGGGGAGTGATATTTCGCAAGCACTTCGGCGTAAAAGGTGGCTACCGCGGTGGCAAAGTTGGCAATATCAAACTCTTCAGCAAAGTGGCTGGCCTGTTTACCCAACTGCTGGCGAAGCTCTGCGTTATCTTTTAGCTCGATGACTTTTTGTCCCCACGCCTGACGATTTTGCGGCGTCTTGAAGCCGTTTACCCCCTGGCGCACCACATCATCAATACCGCTTGAGCGCACCGCCACCACGGGCAAGCCCGCCGACATCGCCTCAAGAATCACCATCCCCTGGGTTTCCGATGTAGAAGCGAACACAAATATATCGCCTAGGTGATAATAAAGCGCCATTTGATCAGGCGGCACCGCGCCCACTAACGTTACCCGTGCAGCCAGTTCTAAGGTATCGATCTGATGTTGAATGGCCTCACGATCTGGCCCATCACCGATGAGCAGCAGATGAAAATCCTCGTGTCCCTGATTCTGCAGCTCGGCGAGCGCTTCCAACATAAAGCCAATATTTTTCTCTTTGCTAATCCGCGAGACGCTAATTAATATTTTGCGCGCGGGATCGATAGCCAGCCGCTCACGCAGCGCTTCCAACTCCCCCACCTCGACATGCGCGAAACGCTCCACATCAATTCCCGTTGGTTGCACCAGCGAGGGCGTTTTAACCCCAATCATGCGGAGGTACTCCTCTGCGGAGTAAGTAGGCACGATCACCCCTTGGCAGCGGTTAGAAAAGTGCTTAATCAGGTAATGCGAGATCAAATTCCGAAAAAGCGCACCGGGTAACGGTACAAAGTGGGCATAGTGTTCCAGGCGGGTGTGATAGGTGTAGACCACCGGCACCTTAAGCCGACGCCCCATAAATAGCCCCATGGAACCAAGCCAGAAAGGATGGTGAACATGAATCAAATCGGGCTTAAAGGCACGCAGGCAGCGGCGAAAGCGCACACTGAACGGGTTGGTTAAACGGAACTCCCTCTTTTCACCAAACGCCATTAAAGTCGGGATACGTTTGATCGCTTTATCGTCCTTCCATGCCTCACGATAACGGGGCACTAGCAGTTGAATCGAGTGCCCTAAATCACGTAAACCATTGCGCAAACGGTCCACCGACACCGATACGCCCGACACAAACGGAAAGTAATTATTGGATACCATCGCCACTCGAAGTGACTTACCCAGGAAAGGCGTCGGATCAATATCAAAATCGGGATAATAATGGCGGTCTTCAAAAATCAGCCGATATAAACGCAGCGCTAACAGCGTCAGCAAGCCAACAATCAGTAAAAAGCGGGTATAGCTGACGTAAAAGAAGGCGTAAACCGTTGATCCAACGCTACTCACTACCCGCCACCAACCGGGGCTATCCACATTTAAACGCACCGGTGCAATGGCGACATTCTCACCTTCTACGTCGACGATGACGTAGTGATGAAAGCTGCTGTCGGCATCAATCAGAATACCGCCCGCACCGCCCGTGGTGACGTAATCCACCCCATTAATCGTCTGCTCTGAAAAGAGCGTTAGGTTAGCGGAGAACACCGTATCAACATCATACTCCTCCGCCAGCGCCATAATACCCTCGGCCAGCCGAGGGTCATTGAGATAGTTGTCGGCTTCAAACAGCGGCGCGTCGCTCACGACGTTGTGCAGCGGCAAACCAATAAACAAAAACCGATGCTGCGCCTCAGAGGCAGCCAGCTCCCTGGAAAGCCAATCAAGTTGCCAAGAGGTGGACGACTTGCCCGTACCGTCCAGGAAGATGAAGTGGCTATCGCCCGCAACGAAGGAGTAGAAATGCGGGCCAAAATATTCATAAAACAGGTAACTACCAAAGTCACTGTCTTCGTTATCACCATAGGTTAGCAAGTAAGGCACATTGAGCTGTTCCAAACTGTGATAGATCGCCTGATAGCTCTCTTGTCGCCCGCCATTAACGGCGTTACCCGCCGAGATAAGAAAATCGATGCCGCCCTGGTTGATGAGCGGCACAATTTCATCTTGAAAGACGCTCACCGAGTTATTGATATTACCCACCACCGCAAAGCGGTAGTCGGTTCGCTCCGCCAATACCTCACGAATATCCGCCACCTGAAGCGTATGGACTGACTCAAATTCAGGCTCTGCTACGTATAGCCAAATTTGGTGCGCAATAAGCACACCCACCAAGGTAAGATTGAGAAAGAAAAACAGCCGCAACCATCGCTGGCGGGAAAGGTGAAAAACAGAGCGTCGTAGCATTTAAAAGCGCTTTTTCAATAGAGAATACAGAATGAACCGCTACTGCAGCGGTTCAAGCCTTAAAACGCCCTAACTATACAGCAACCCCGCGTTCAGGTGATGCACCAGGTTAACCAGCGTCGCACCCGTTTAGGGTGGCCAATAAACGCCGCGGCCCCGCCTGATGACGATGCTCTCCCAGCCATATGCCCTGCCAGGTGCCCAGCGCTAGGCGACCGTCACGCACGGCCAAGGTGAGCTGAGTGCCCAGCAGGCTAGCGGCCACGTGGGCTGGCATATCATCGGGGCCTTCCAGCGTATGGCGAAAATAGGGCAAGTCTTCCGGCACCAGGCGGCGCAGAAAGGCATCTAAGTCGTGGCGCACATCCGGGTCAGTGTTCTCGTTAAGCGTTATCGAGGCGGAAGTGTGCATCAACTGAAGGTGCAGCGTACCAATATGAACATCGTTTAAACACGGCAGCGCCCTGGCCACGTCATCGGTAACAAGATGGAAACCGCGCGCCACCTCGGGTAAATGGATTTCTTGTTGGCACCACATAAACACTCCTGTGTTTGCTATCTCATTAACGACACGTCATCAGCGTGTCCTTCTTATATGGCAAAATGACGACAGAATGTAACGTCTGATAGTACACAACATAGCCGATCGCCAAAGACTCATCGCCAAGGAGCGCTTAAATGAAACATTTGCTAGGAAGCAGCGTCATCAGTATGGCTTTTCTTACCGGCTGCACCGGCATTCCCGAGGGAACCGAGCCGGTTAGTGACTTTGCATTAGATCGCTACCTGGGCCAATGGTACGAGATAGCGCGCCTGGACCACTCATTTGAGCGTGGCCTTGATTGCGTCACTGCCACTTATAGCCTGCGCGATGACGACGGCGTACGCGTGATCAACCGTGGCTACAACCTGGAAGAGCAAGCGTGGGATGAAGCCGAAGGCCGCGCCTACTTTATTGCTGATAAAAATGTGGGCCGTTTGAAAGTGAGCTTTTTTGGCCCCTTTTACGGCGGCTATAACATTCTTGAACTTGACGATGACTACCAGTGGGCGTTGGTAGCGGGACCTAACCGAGACTACCTATGGATACTCTCGCGTACACCGGAAATGGATAGCGCGACGGAGTCCCGCCTGCGCCAGCGTGCAGCGGAGCTGGACTTTCCTACCGATGAACTGATCGATGTCGCCCAGGGCGAAGCCTGCCCTAATCGCTAGTCAGGAAGACTCCGGCAGCGCCGACACCCGCCCCGCCATCTCCTGCTGAACAAAGGCAATAAAAGCACGCAGCCGGGCGGGCACATGCCTGCGCTGCTCATAGACCGCATAGAAATCCGCTCGTACACTCTGCCAGCCAGGCAGCAGTTCAACTAACGCGCCGCTGGCAAGGTGCTCGTTTACATCCCACCAAGAGCGCAGCATCACGCCATGGCCGTCCAACGCCAAACGGGTAATCACCTCACCATCATTGCTGGCTAACCGGCCACTAACTTTTACCGTTTGCTCCTTTTTGGACGGCTCGCTGCGTTCAAAGCGCCATAGCGGAAAATCACTGTCGTTCTCACGAATGACTAGGCAAGCATGCTGCTGCAAATCAGCCGGTGTCTGAAGGGGCGACGAGTAAGCGATATAGCCAGGCGATGCGCAGAGTATGCGTCGATTCGCTAAAATGCGTCGCGCGACTAAACGCGACTCTGGGGGTTCACCCACACGAATGCCGATATCAAAGCCGTGATCGCTTAGGTTGAGCGGAAAGTTGGTGAGCTCTAGCCAACCCTCTACCTCGGGATGCTCAGCACAAAAACGCGACAGTAACGGCGCAATATGGCGGCGGCCAAAGCCAAATGTGGCATTAACACGCAACCGACCACTAAGGGCTTGGTTGGAACGCTCACCCAGGGAGCTCTCCAACTCGGCAAGCTCATCCAAAATGAGCGTGCCACGGGCAAGGTAGCGCTCGCCCTCCGCCGTCAGCGTCAACCGCCGAGTGGTACGGGCGGCCAATTCGACCCCCAAACGCGCTTCTAAAAGTTTCAGCCGCTTACTCACGGCGGAGAGCGATAGCCCCAATTCACGGGCGGTTGCCGTTAAGCTGCCCGCCCGTGCCAGGTGTTGAAAAAACGCCAAATCATCCAGTTGTGCCATACACCCCTTAGCCACTCTTCACTTTTACGCAACAATAGCTTGAATAGTAGCCTGATTATCTCTATAAAAATAGCCGCTACACTCTATTCAGTACTTACCAGACCTAGTACTTACCAGACCTAGTACTTGCCAGACCCAGTACTTACCAGCAATTGTCAGCCACTAACAAGAGAAGGAAGCACCATGGCTCATCGTATCGCCATTATCGCCGGCGACGGCATTGGTACCGAAGTCATGCCCGAAGGCATTCGTGCCCTCGAGGCAACCGCCAAGCGTTTTAATATCGACCTTGAGTTCACTACTTTTGAGTTTGGTAGCTGCGACTACTATCTCGAACACGGCAAGATGCTGCCGGATGATTGGTTTGAGCAGTTAAAAGGCTTCGATGCACTGTTTTATGGCGCAGTCGGCTGGCCCGATAAAGTACCTGACCATATTTCCCTATGGGGCTCGCTGCTGCAGTTCCGCCGCCAGTTCGATCAGTACATCAACCTGCGCCCCTGCAAGCTGATGCCCGGCATTAAAAGCCCGTTGGCAGGCCGCGAACCCGGCGATATCGATTTCTATGTAGTGCGTGAGAACACCGAAGGCGAGTACTCAAGCGTTGGCGGCAAAATGTTTGAAGGCACCGACCGTGAAGTGGTGATTCAAGACACGGTTATGACCCGCACCGGCGTGGACCGTGTATTGAAGTACGCCTTTGAACTGGCTCAAACCCGCCCGCGCAAAAAGCTTACTTCTGCCACCAAGTCCAACGGCATTTCCATCACCATGCCGTACTGGGACGAGCGCGTCGTCGAAATGGCGAAGGGCTACCCTGAGATCGCGGTGGATAAATTCCATATCGATATTCTGACCGCCAATTTCGTCCTTCACCCAGACTGGTTCGATGTGGTCGTGGGCAGCAACCTATTCGGCGATATCCTTTCCGACTTGGGCCCCGCCTGCACCGGCACAATCGGCATTGCCCCATCAGCCAACATCAACCCAGAAGGCCACTTTCCCAGCCTGTTTGAGCCGGTACACGGCAGCGCACCGGATATCGCTGGTAAAGGCATCGCCAACCCTATCGGCCAGATCTGGTCAGGTGCCATGATGCTTGAGCACCTTGGCTACAAGGAAGCCGGTGATGCGCTGGTAAGCGCCATTGAGGAAGTGTTGAGCGCAGGCGACAGCCAAGTTCTCACCCGCGATGTGGGTGGCCAAGGCACAACGCAAAGCTTAGGCAAGGCAATTGCTGACGCTATTACACGCTGACGTTCATCTGCTATAGCGATTGTCTGCCCGGCTGAGTCCAACCGGGCAGACAATGTATGTTTTTTACACGCCTATGTTCTACATTTGCCCTGAAGGTGAAGAAAACGTCAGTTTCACTTCGCTCGTAACAACATCAACAAACAAACTCAGGATAATGCTATGAAACTTGGACGCCGTCAGTTTCTCTCGGCAACGGCCGCTCTGGCCGCAGTCGGTACTTCCCCCCAGCTGTTTGCCATGCAGGCCTCGCCAGGGCCCGCTCCCGCTCGCTACCCCATTGATGCCTGGAAAGTTGAGGATCAGCGCTTCAGTGACTACATGATCTTCAATAGCCCGCTGGAGCGCCACTGGAGTGGCGGGCTATGGACAGAGGGGCCGGCCTGGAATGCCGTGGGCCGTTACGTTGTGTTCAGCGATATCCCCCGAGCCAAGCAGATGCGTTGGGACGAAGCGACTGACCAGGTCAGCGTTTTAAGAGACAAGGTTGGCCACTCTAACGGTAATACCTTTGATCACCAGGGCCGGCTAATTGCTTGCGAGCACTACCCTTCTCGGGTGTTACGCTACGAATGGGATGGCAGCACCACGGTGCTTGCCGAGCGCTATCAAGGCAAGCCACTCAATGCCCCCAATGACGTGGTGGCGCTCCCGTCGGGTGGTGTGATCTTTACCGATCCCGGTTACGGCGCCCACTTCGACTATGAGGGCAAGAAGCGTGATCTGGAACTTGAAACCGCTATCTATTACGTCGATGACAGCCTTGATGAACCTATCCTGCTGACCGACGATATTTTTAAACCCAACGGTATTGTACTAACACCGGATGGCAAGGGTTTCTACGCCAGTGACAGTGCCCCCACCCATTTCGATGAACCCGCGCGAATTATTCGCTGGACGCTTGGCGAAGATGGCAAAAGCGTCAGTGACCGCCAAGTGGTCGTTACCAGCGAAGATACCATTTTCGACGGTATGACCTGCGACATGGATGGCAATATCTGGTCGAGCGCCAACGGTGGCGAAGGTATTGATGGCGTCGTGGTTTTCTCGCCGGAAGGCACGCTGCTGGGGCGGGTTTTGCTGCCTGAAGTCTGTTCCAATGTATGTTTTTCTGGTGCGAATCGTAACCGGTTATTTATGACCGCCAGCCAATCCGTTTACACCATTTACACCGCGGCACGCGGCGCCTAGCAGTGTCGATATCACCCATAAAAAAGCCTCGCTGGACAATGCCAGCGAGGCTTTTACGTTATGAACTACCACTTCATCAGCTGGCTAGTTTAGCCGCTGTCTTGGCGACTAGCTCACCCTGGAAACGAGCAATTTTGAGCTCGCGCTCATCGGGCTGGCGAGAGCCATCGCCGCCAGCAAGGGTCGCAGCGCCGTAGGGCGTGCCGCCGCTCACTTTGGAAATATCGAACTGCTCTTCAAGGCCATAACCAATCGGCACAATGATCATGCCGTGGTGGGCGAGCGTGGTCCAAGTTGAGGTAATGGTCATTTCATCACCACCGCCGGTACCGGTGGAGGTAAACACACTGGCTACCTTACCGCGCAGAGCGCCTTTGGCCCACAGGCCGCCGGTTTGATCCAAGAAGGTACGCATCTGACCCGTCATGTTGCCGAAACGAGTGGGCGTACCAAAAATAATCGCATCGTAATCAGCAAGCTCTTGCGGTGTGGCTTCAGGCGTATCGTAATCCTGCTTGCCGCCTGCGTTTTTAAAGGCTTCCGCTGGCATGGTTTCAGGCACGCGCTTAACGGTGACTTCAACGCCACTGACGCTTTTCGCGCCCTCTGCAACGGCGTGCGCCATCGTATCGATATGACCGTACATGGAATAATAAAGTACCAGTACCTTTGTCATTGCTATCTCCTTGGCTTCATTTTGCGGTGCGATGGGCTTAAACCCAGTTAACGATAACCCCAACATAGCGCACTCAAGCGTAGTTAAAAGCGAATGTTTTCGTCCGCGGGCATCGATTTCATCGACGAACGGCAGCTTGCACTTTACGCAAACCCCCACTAGCTTTGGTCTTGCCTACCTAAACGTATCCAAGGAGTCTGGAATGACGATTTTTGAAGCCCTGCGCAAGGATCATGATATTCAGCGTGATCTGCTTGCCCGCTTGATTGAGACTCATGGAGATAGCGACGAGCGCGACTCACTCTATAAGCAAGTGAAAAAAGAGCTGCATGGTCATGCGGCAGCCGAAGAGCGCGCTTTCTACATCCCGCTGATGGAAATGGATTTGACCCAGGAAAAGGCTCGTCACAGCGTGGCCGAACATCATGAAATTGATGAACTTATAGAACTTCTCGATGAAACCGACTACAGCGCCACTAATTGGCTGACCCATGCTAAACAGCTACAGCATTTAGTGACTCACCACCTCGATGAAGAAGAGCAGGAAGTATTCCAGCTGGCTGGCCGAGGTCTACCAGATAAACAAAAAACCTCCCTTGCTAGTGAGTATCAGCAGGAAATGGAGCGCCAGCGCTCAGCGTAACTCGACACGCAGCTTGAAAAAGCGCTCATGCATCGCATGGGCGCTTTTTTTGATGCCGGTTCCCTTATGCTTTTCACGAATACGCTGGGCTTTTACATGCGAACGACCTAGTGTCTTGTGACATACGGTTAGCGTGGTAATGCTAGGCTCACTTTTTATAACGACAACGACACTAAAAACAGAGACTAAGGAGCTGACAATGCTAGGCCAATGGCTCGACTGGTCGCTTGACGGGCAGCTCCCGGACAAAAAGCAAGGCGTCTTCCCAAGCGGTAGCTACCACTTGTATGCACCGGGCGTTTTGGAGCTCACACCGAATACGGCAAGCCACGCGGCCCACGCGTGCATTTTTTCAGCGGCTATCCACGGTAATGAAACCGCGCCCGTTGAACTGATCGGTGAATGGCTCAGCCGCCTGGAAGCCGGTAGCGCCATACTTGGCGCGCCCGTGCTGGTCATCCTTGGGAACCTACCCGCGCTTAAAGCACAGCAGCGGTTTATGACCACTAACCTGAACCGGTTGTTTAAGCGTGAATTACGCGCTGAAGGCGAAGAGCCGGAACGCGCCCGAGCATTAATGGCCGCCGTGGATAACTTTTACGCCCGCCATTCAGGGCTACCCAAACTGCACTACGACCTACACACCGCCATCCGGGATAGCCGTTATCCCCGCTTCGTTGTCGAACCATTTGCCGACTCCTCTACCGACGCTGAGCAATGGGGGTGGCTCGCCGCTGCGGATATGCAGGCGGTGCTACACCAACATCAGCACAGCTGGACATTCTCCCACTACAGCAAGCACTATCACGCCGCCCAGGCCTTTACGTTTGAACTGGGCCGCGTGGCGCCCTTCGGTCAAAACGATTTGGCGTCTCTAAAACCGATGCTTGCCCTGCTCACAGCGTTAAGTGAAGGACACTCCCCGGCCCACCAGCCAGCCTCGCAAATGCAGTTTTTTAAGGTACAGCATGAGTTGATTCGCCACTCAGATGACTTTCAGCTCTGTTTTGCCGAAGACACGGCCAACTTCAACCGTTTTGAGCCTGGCACCCTGCTGGCGCAAGATGGAGAAGCTGGAGAATTCCGAGTGGGCGATACGCCCCTTCACGTGGTCTTCCCTAACGCCAATGTAGAAGTAGGTGCCCGTGCGGCGCTGTTGGTGGCACCGGTTACGTAGGGTTCAGCGTTAAGGCCCTCCAAAAGATCATCCTAGTGTTAGAGAGATTGACAATAATAATGGTGAGGCGATAACAGGCTGCTCGGCGTTGGTACAACTAACGTCGAGTGTTTAATGTGATAAGTAGGGCGCGCATTATTCGTCCAGCCTGATAGAATCGCCCCTTTTTTCGCGCCAGCCGCATCAAACCAACCAGTTGCTGCGGCAACTCTGTACTGGAGCCAATGTTATGGCCGCTACGCCTACTCCCCTTGAAGTGCGTAATATTAAAAAGCGCTTTGGCGATACGGAAGTTCTGAAAGGACTCTCACTACAAGCTCAAAAGGGCGACGTGATAACCCTGATTGGTGCCTCTGGGTCGGGTAAAAGTACTTTTTTGCGCTGCATGAACTTGCTTGAACAGCCTGATGATGGCGACCTCATTGTCCACGGCGAACCCATTCGTTTTAAAACCACCAAGCACGGCCGCGAGCCCGAAGATTGGAAGCAGGTGGTACAAATGCGTGCCAAGCTCTCCATGGTGTTTCAAAGCTTTAACCTGTGGGCCCACATGACGCTGCTGGAAAACATTATTGAAGCGCCGATTCATGTACTGAAAAAGCCCAAAAAAGAGGCCTTGGAACACGCCCACGCCCTGCTCGAGCGCGTCGGTTTAACAGCCCGTGCCAATGCCTACCCGGCGCAAATGTCCGGTGGCCAGCAGCAGCGTGGCGCCATTGCTCGCGCCCTGGCGATGGACCCGGAAGTCATGCTGTTTGACGAGCCTACTTCGGCCCTCGACCCAGAATTGGTGGGCGATGTTTTAAAAGTCATGCACGGGCTGGCCGAAGAGGGTCGCACCATGGTGGTAGTAACCCACGAGATGAGCTTCGCCCGTGATGTCTCCAGCCAAGTCATCTACCTTCACCAGGGTTTGGTGGAAGAAGCGGGGCCGCCGGATCAAGTATTAGGCAATCCACAGTCACCCCGCCTGCAGCAATTTCTGGCTCCCAAATACTGATCCGCGAGGCTCACCATGATTGATTTGCAAGGTTATGGGCCCCGGCTGATCGAGGGGGCTGGCGTCACTATTCAATTGGCGGTGTTATCGCTGATTTTAGCGATTATTTTGGGACTGCTAACCGCCACCGCCAAGATGTCGCGTAATTGGTTTTTAAGGCGAACCGCCACGGTTTACACCACGCTGATTCGCGGCGTCCCTGACCTCGTTTTAATGATGTTGCTGTTTTTTGGTGGCCAGATCGGCGTCAACGCCATCAGCGATATGCTCTATTACAACTACGAGATCGATATCTACATTAACTTTAATGCCTTCGCCGCTGGTGTGCTGACCATTGGCTTTATCTTCGGCGCTTATATGGGTGAGACCTTTCGCGGCGCCTTTATGGCGGTGGATAACGGGCAGATCGAAGCGGGCAAGGCCTACGGCATGAGTAGTAGCCTGGTATTTCGCCGCATTCGCTTTCCGCAAATGATGCGCCATGCGCTGCCGGGACTCTCCAACAACTGGATGGTCCTGCTCAAAACCACTGCGCTGGTGTCCGTTATCGGCTTAACCGACATGGTGCGCGTGGCCGCTGAAGCCTCTCGCGCTACCCACGAGCCGTTTACCTTTTTGCTTCCCGTCGCCGTGGTTTACCTGCTGATCGCCAGCGTATCCGAGTGGATATTTGCGCGGCTGCAAAAACGCTACGACATCGGCTTTGGAGGTCAGTGACATGCTCGATATTTCCGCTTGGTTCAATGACCTGCTCGCTGGCAATACCATTTTTACCGCCGATACACTGGGTTACTACTGGGAAGGCTTGGTCACCACCACTCAGTTAGTGTTTTTATCACTGATTGCGGGGTTAATTATCGCCGTGCCGCTAGCCATTATGCGCAGCTCCAAGCACAAATGGATTAGCTTGCCGGTTTACCTGTTCACCTATGTATTTCGCGGTACGCCACTGCTGATTCAGCTCTATATCATCTACTACGGCGTGGTGTTTATTGACGGCATTCAGGAAACCTTTTTATGGCCTGTGCTACGTGAGGCCTTCTACCCGGCCTTAATCGCTTTTACGCTGAACACCGCCGCCTACACCACTGAGATTTTCCGGGGTGCCATCAAAGCTACCGCGCAAGGCGAGATTGAAGCTGCCCGCGCCTATGGCATGTCGCAAAATATGATGATGCGGCGCATTATTTTGCCCAGCGCCTTTCGGCGCGCCCTACCCGCCTACGGCAATGAAGTGATCTTTATGCTCCACGCCAGCGCTATCGCCAGCGTGGTCACATTGATGGACTTGACCGGTGCCGCTCGCTTTGTCTATGCGCGTTACTACGCGCCATTTGAAGCGTTTTTGTTCGTAGCCGCCATTTACTTGTGCTTAACGTTCGCGATTTTATTCTTCTTCCGCTATTTGGAAAAAAAGCTGCTGGCACATCTACGTCCACAAGATGCTTAATCATGTAAAAACAATGAAACCGTCAAACAAACGTTGGTTCACTGGCGGGCAAGCTCTTTTCGTCAACGCCAACCTGGGGTAGTTTAATAGCTGTTCAACAAATACTACTCGCTCTTTGTATCCGCTTTATACGGAGTAACAATATGAAAAAACTACTATCTCTTTCACTGCTGGGCCTGGCCATCGCTGCCGCTTCCTCAGCACAGGCACGTGACTACGACAACGTACGTATCGGCGTTGACGTTCCTTACGAGCCGATGGAGTTCCGCACCGCTGAAGGCGAGCTTACCGGCTTTGATATCGACCTAGGCAACGAACTGTGTGACCGCATGGGCGTTACCTGTGAATGGGTCGAGCAAGAGTGGGATGGCATTATTCCTGGCCTGATGTCACGCAACTACGATGCCATCATGTCGTCGATGACTATTAACGACGAGCGTCGTGAGCAAGTGCTGTTCTCTGACCCCTACATCACCATGCCGTCAGCATGGTTTGCGGCTAGCGACCTAGGTATCAGCGAAGCGACGACAGAAACACTGGAAGGCATGACCATCGGCGTTCAGCGTGGCACCCTGCAAGATAACTACGTGACTGACAACTTCAGTGACGTTGCAGAAATCAGCCGCTACTCCACCGCTGATGACATGGTGTTGGATATGGAAGCCGAGCGTCTGGACATCGTGTTCCTCGACTTCCCGATTGGCCAATCCACCCTACTGGAAAGCGAAGAAGCTGAGTACGTAGTCGTCGGCGAGCGCATCAGCGAGCCGAAAGAGTACTTCGGTGACGGCTTTGGTATCGCCTTCCGTCAGCGCGACGAAGCCCTGGCTGAGCAGTTCAACGAAGCCTTAGCTGAAGTGCAGGAAGACGGTACTTACGACGAAATCTACACCCGTTATTTTGGTGAAGAAGACGCAGAGTAATTGCTCTCTCCTCCCCGGCTGAAACGTCGGGGAGGTTTTTAGGCGATATTGTTCTATGACCTATACCCTTCCCTTGCTAGCGCAGTTCTCAAGCGCGCAACGCCCAGGCACGAGCTGCTACTTTGACAGCTTTTACCTGAGCGAGTGGTTCGACGAATAGCCTTCCCCCTTTGGCACGCCCGTGCCATTCCACGCCCCTGCGCGTGACTATTGCCGTGTATTCATAACACACCGCAACCCCTGCGCTTGGCGCACTTAAAAGCCTTTGCGCGTTGTAACACCCACTAACTAAAAAATTGTTTTCAGGAGACTGACTATGCGTTCTGCAACGCTGACACTGGCCGCTGCCTTGGCGGTCGGTTTAACGACGTCGTTTGTTTCAATTTCCGCCACCGCACGTGACTACGACGAGATTCGTCTCGGCGTCGATGTGCCCTACGAACCCTTTATGTACCGCGAAGCCGACGGCACACTCACCGGCTTTGAGATCGAACTGGGTAACGCCGTCTGCGATCACCTTGAAGTGAGTTGTACCTGGGTTGAACAGGATTGGGATGGCATTATTCCCGGCCTGCTGGCACGTAACTACGATGCCATTATGTCGTCTATGGCGATTACCGAAGAGCGTGCCCAGCGCGTGCTATTCTCAGAAGCCTACTACACCACCCCCAGCGCATGGATCACCACCAATGAGCACGACATCAATATTGAGGATCGCAGTAGCCTGGAAGGCTTAACCGTGGGCGTACAGCGGGCCACCCTGCAGGATAACTACGTCACTGAGCTATATGGAGATATCTTAGAGATCCGCCGCTATACCGGGGCCGATGACGTGGTCACCGACCTTCTTGGCGGACGCCTGGACCTCACCTTTATGGACTATCCTATCGCCGAAGCCACTATTGATATTGACAGCGAAGGGAGTGACTTCCAGCGCATCAGCGATTTTATTAAACAGCCTGAGCATATTTTCGGCCAAGGGGTTGGCGTGGCATTTCGTCCTCGTGATGAAGCGTTGGCCGAACGCTTTAACGAAGCGCTGCGTGCCATAAAAGACAATGGCACTTATGATGAAATAATGAACCGTTACTTCAACTACGACGTGCGCCTGTAAGCACACGAAGGGTGTGATAACGCCGACCTTCGGGTCGGCGTTCTTATAACCTGAATTCAGAAAACTAAGTTTAGAAAAGTAAGGAATGCGATGCTAACGCTCGTTAAAAACGCTCAGCTTTTCACCCCAGAGCCTCGTGGCCTATGCCACATATTGATCGCCGACCAGCGCATTGCAGCGATAATCGATGCCGCTGAAACGTTTAATCTGGGCTCACTGATTACCACGGTAGATCTTGAGGGCAGGCGCGTCATTCCAGGCTTGGTAGATCCGTTGGTTCATTATATTGGCGGCGGCGGCGAAGGTGGTTTTGGCAACCGCACGGCGGAACTCAGCCTTGAAGAAGCCTGCGCCTCTGGAGTAACCACCTTAATAGGCGCACTGGGCACCGATGCGCTAACCCGCACCCCTGCTAATTTAATTGGCAAAGCACGAGAGCTTGCCGCAGGCGGTTTAACCACCTACGCCTATACTGGCTCTTACCAACTCCCTCCCGTGACCTTGACCGGGTCGGTAGCCAGCGACATTCTCTATATTCCTGAGTTTATCGGGGTGGGTGAAGTAGCGATTAGCGACCACCGAGGCTCCCAACCCAGCACTCACGAACTCACGAGGCTAGCGTCTGATGCACGCACCGCGGGGCTGCTGGCGGGCAAGTCGGGGATTGTGTTTATTCATACCGGCGATGCTGACTCGCACCTTGAGCCACTACGCAGTGTCGCTAAGCAGAGCGCCATCCCACTTGCGCAGTTCTATCCGACCCATATCAACCGCACACCAGCACTGTTCGAAGATGGCCTGCGGTTTGCCCGCGAAGGCGGCCGCATTGATTTCACCACGAGTACCACGCCGGAGCTATTGGCGGGCGGTGAAGTGCCTGCATCAGAGGCGGTTGCCCGTGCGCTTAGTGCGCGTATTGAGCCTGCACGTATCAGCCTCTCATCAGATGCCAACGCCTCGCTGCCGCAATTTGACGAACAGCGCCGCTTTATCGGCTTAAAACCGGGTAAACTAAGCAGCCTGTTTGACGTCCTGGGTGAATGTATTAATGAGCACCAGATCAGTGTGGAGAACGCTCTTCGCTGCGCAGCTACTTCTGCCGCCGACACATTAAAACTGCCTCATAAAGGCCGCCTGTCGACCGGTAGCGATGCGGATTTTATTGTGCTTTCAGACGGACGCTGGTCGATTGACCAAGTGTGGGCGTTAGGTAAGCCTATCTACATGGACTGAACTCGAGAAGCACTGGCGGCGAACTAGCACAGGCATTGCGGGTCTTTACTCCATAACAGAACCCTACAAGGAGGTACCATGGTTGAAAAATCAGCCGCCCACTCGGTGGCTCAAGAGGCTGCTGCGACACTGCGTCCCTCTTCTCACTGGACAGGCTGGGGCCAGTGGCTGGCGCTGCTCACCATGACCATTGATCACCTCACTCGCTACATATTGCCCGGTGACTGGGATTTGAGCTGGGCGGGGTCTTCCATTGGCCGCATTGCCTTCCCTCTGTTTGCCGCCATGGTCGCTTGGCATGGGCTGTTTAATACCCGCAATCCGCTGCGCTACTCGCGCCGAATTTTGATTATCGGTTTGGTCGCCCAGCTCCCCTATATGATGATGCCGCGGACGTCAGACACATTCATTCTGAATGTCTGTTTTACCCTCGCCAGCGGCTTAGCCCTGGGCGCGCTCGTGCGCCAAGGTTGGCAGCACTACCAGCAGCAAACCCTCACCATGCCCTGGCTGTTAGCCGGTGCCGCGCTAGGCGTTACGGTGTGGTATCTGCTGGGGTTCTGGGTCGAATATGGCCACAATGGGCTGCTGCTGATTCCGCTATTGATGTTTGCCATGCATGCCTTGAGCCAAGCGGACAGTGACTTTCAGTCGCGCCTGTGGGCCGGGTTAGCGGCGTTTCCCGTTCTCTGGATTGCTGGGCAGATGAATGCGTCTGACATGGCCAAGTCATTTACTGTAGGCACTTGTGTGGTGGTGCTGATACTTGCCGCAGGGGCGGCCCAGCGCATCCCTGCCATTAACTTGGCAATGCCGCGGCGTCTATGGTTAGCGTGGTATCCCGGCCATTTTGCATTAATCGCGCTATGGCTATTGCTGAGCGGGCAGATAGCGTAACAGGTCCTTTCAACGCCGCTTTAATGCATGGCATCCCGCATCCAGGGCTTAAAGCGGCGCAGGCGTGCGCGCCCTTCCGTTTTCGCGCGGTACATCGCAATATCGGCCTGCTTAAGCAATTCTTCATCGTCACAATCAGCCGCCATAAAGCAGGTGTATCCCATGCTGGGTGTTACCTCCACCCAGCGGCTTTCAAGCCGATAAGGTTCAGAGAGCGCCTGCTGAACAGCGCGCATATAAGCCTCAGCAGCGGCTTCCATGTCTACCTCAGTCTCTTCTTCAAGCAGCGCCAGCAGGACAAACTCGTCGCCGCTAAGCCGTGCGGCCATGTCGCCTTCGCGCAGGCAGCCTTCTAGGCGGCGGGCTACTTGTACCAGCAAATCATCCCCGGTGGCGTGCCCCCAGGTATCGTTAATCAGCTTGAAGCGGTCTAAATCTAAAAACATCAACAAACCGCCCTGCTGTTCAGTTTGCTGCTCATTGCAGAGGGTAGCTAATCGCTCTATAAACAGGCGACGATTGGGCAAGTCAGTGAGTGAGTCATAGTAGGCTTGACGGTAAATAATCGCGTCGGCGCGCTTACGCTCGGTAAAATCTTCGATAATCGCTACACCGCCAACCATCTCGTTACCTGCGCTATGTACGCCATTGAAGAAGGCACGCAGAGGCGTTCCCGCGCTAGCCTTGGGCAGATAGTAGGTTCCTTCGTAATAGCCAGTGCCTTTGACTAGTGCGTTGCGCACAGCCTTTGCCACTCCACTATCCGCCGAATGGGATAACATGCGATAGCCGAGCAACTGCGCACGGTTAACACCCAAGATATCCAGCAGTTTGCTATTACAGTCAGTAACTTGGCCATGTTCATCAAAATGCAGCACGCCCAGCGGCGAACGTTGAAAGATAGAGCGGTAGCGGTGTTCACTTTCTTGCAACTGCACTTCGCGAGCAGACATACTCACCCGCAGGGCAATATTGTCGTGAATAATGCGGCTTAGGCGTCGGCTGGTAGTAATAATCAGGCCTAAAAACAGGCTTAGCATGGCGCCAATGAGAATTGCCAGTGATGACCCTAACAACAAAAACTGCACCAGCAAGGGCAGTATAATCGGCAACACAAAGCCAAGCGAAACCCACCATACGGCAGAAAGCGTTGTGACGCCGCCAGCGGCAATACCGGCCAGTACAATCGAAAGCGCGGCTACCTGGCCGTGATTTTCGCCGGTAAACAGAACTATCCCACCAGCACCCCACACGCAGCCAGCCGCAATCGCCCCGATACTGAACCGGTGTAACCAACGGCGGCGCTGCTGTTGCTGCGCGGGTAAGCGGCGAAAATAGTAGGCCAAGGCAAGGCGAGCCAACGACACAAAGGTCAAGACAGCAAGCCAGGTCAGCAGTATCCAGCTCGCCACTACCGGCCACATGGCAGCCACTAACAACACCCCTGCCAATACACTGCTAAGCACGGGCTGCCATAAGTTATCGTACAGAAGACGTACTTTCTCGCTGTGTAAACGTTTTACGGTGACATGATGATCGCGCTGGAAACCACTACGCATCCCCGACGCAGTCCCCATAGTTGAGGAGTGAGACATACCGACTACCCGCCTAATGAAAAAGTGCTATTAGATTCAGCTTAGTTAGCTGATTTTTTGTAGTTCCTTTTTAGCGCATTTAGGTAGTTTTAGCGATATAAGTTGCGTACTTGGTCAACCACCGACCCATTAAGTAAGCAAAAAAGCCGCTTGCTGGGCAGGCGGCTTTAGAGCACTACTGTTTGATTGAAAAACTGAGATCTGGAGGAGGAGCATCCGGCAACAAAGCGCTACAGGCGCGAACTTTCTCAAGCAGTTCGGCATGGTTGGGTGCCAGGATATTGACGTGGGCGAGTTTGCGCCCGGCACGTTCTGCTTTGTCATAGCGATGCAGGTGCGTGTTTGTAAGCGCCAGGATCGCCGCATTATCCCCCTCACGGCCAATCACATTAATCATGCACGTGGGGGCTATCGCCTGGGTATCGCCCAACGGCAAGCCCTGAATAGCACGCAGATGATTCTCAAACTGGCTGGTCACCGCGCCGTCCATCGTCCAGTGGCCGGAGTTATGTACGCGTGGGGCCATTTCGTTGGCCAGCAGGCTGCCATCACGAGTTTGAAACAGCTCTAGCGCCAGCACCCCCACGTAATCCAACTCATCTAACAACGCACGAATATAGCTATCGGCGGTTTGCTGAACATTAGCATCCAGATCCGGTAGCGGCGCTACCGAGTAACGCAGAATGCCATCCACATGCTGGTTTTCTGCCATGGGGTAGAACACCACCTCACCATCGCGACCGCGCACGGCAATCATCGAGACTTCGCGCACGAAATCGACAAATGCTTCAACAACTAGCTGCGGATGGCCAATAGCTGCCCATGCATCTGCCGCCTGCTCAGGCAGTTTCAATACCGACTGGCCTTTACCGTCGTAGCCTTCCGTGACCGATTTAGCCACCACCGGGCAGCCCAACTCACGGGCGGCAGCTTCGAGCTGCTCGGCACTTTCTATCACTCGGTAAGCGGGCGTGGGGATGCCTAAACGGTCAAATAGGGTCTTCTCTTCAACCCGGTTTTGGCATACTTCAATCGCACGGCTACTGGGGTAAACCGGCTTATGCTGCTCAATCTCACGCACCAGTTCCACTGGCAGGTGTTCAAACTCGTAAGTCACCACATCCACCTTGGCTAAAAACTCAGCCAGATGCTGGTTATCAGGGTCGACAATGACATCGCCAATGCCTGCACTGGGGTTACCCGTGGTATCTAAAAAAGTGAAGCGATTGCCCAGCGGATAACCCGCTAGCGCCAACATACGGCCTAGTTGGCCTGCGCCTAGTACACCGATATTCATAGACAGCCTCCTTATTCTGCTTCTGGATCGGGACGCGGATCCGGATTATCGAGTACTTTCTGGGTCTGCTCAGCGCGAAACGCCTCGACCGCACTGCGCACAGTGGCATCTTGTAAGCCAACAATCTGCGCCGCCAGCAAGCCTGCGTTAGTGGCGCCCGCCTTACCAATTGCCAGCGTCCCCACTGCAATGCCGCCCGGCATCTGCGCAATCGAAAGCAGTGAATCCAAGCCTTTAAGCGACTTAGACTCTACCGGCACACCCAGCACGGGCAGCGGCGTTTGCGAGGCCACCATGCCAGGCAAGTGAGCAGCACCACCAGCACCCGCCACAATCACTTGTAGGCCGCGCTCGGCCGCACTCTTGGCATAATCGAACAGCAGGTCCGGCGTGCGATGCGCCGAGACCACGCGGGTTTCATAGGCCACGCCCAAACGCTCCAGCATGGAGACAGCGTGCTCCATGACCGGCCAGTCAGACTTAGAACCCATGATCACGCCCACCTTGGGTGTGCTGTTCGACGACATGCAAAACTCCTCGGCCCAACGGCCTATAAAAGCGATACTAAATTGAAAAACGGCGTGTACCGGCCCAGGTACACAGCAAAATAGGAAGACGCCTAGTTTACCAGAGCTAGCGCGTTTGCGGGCTTTGCAGAAATCGTGAAATTTTCATCAAAATAGGCATTGAAATGCGCACGAGTTGGCGGCATTGTGTGTTTGTCATTTCAGACTGTTGGAGCCACATGAGCACGGCACGCGCAACTGCCACTGCGGAACAGCTAGATCCTCCGCGAAGCAGCCCTGACCTCGATGTCAGGGAACTTGAAAAACGTACGCGACTAATGCGTATTATTACTCGTCTGATCGCTGTATCAGACTTAGGAAGCCGAGAAATTGCCCGCCGGGCAGGGCTTCCCGTTCAGAAAATTAGCGACCTGCTCGCTGGAAGGCTTGAGCACCTGGGAGTGGATGAACTTCACGCCCTGCGTCGCACCTTAGAGCTGGAGGCGCCATAGCCAATAGCTGATCAACGCCTCGCTCTCGCGAGGCGTTTTTATTTGCTGGGCTAGTTTTGATGGATTAGCTAGGATGGACTAGTTAGTCTTCGCGCTGCTCTAACGCCTCGGCAGCCTGAATTGCCTCTTTCTTAGAGGTGTGCTCGGAAACAACGACTTCGTTTTCAGGCACTGTTTCATCAATCACCAACCATCCGGTGATGGTTTCTTTAAGATCACTGGCTTCAATGACCGGTTCGATACGAGCTTGTCTAGACATTGTGGTCTCCTTGTCAATGTGGGCAGTTACGCTGTGTCTATGGCTAAAATTGCGCGTTACTGAATCCGTCCATTACCTCTTCACCTGCACTCTCTTCACCCTCGGCTGGGCGGTTAAGCTCACTACAGGGGCACCCTTTATGAACACAATCGCTTCCCCCAGGGTGACCAGCAGCACAGACCTTACAACAATAGGCGCGACCTTCTGTGATGACCGCCTGCTCGCTGGAGACGTGATGCTCACAGCCAGGACAGGCACAGACTCCCATGTCCGTCATGATAACCCCTCCCTCGTTAGCCATAATTGGCGACATATTTAGCGTAGAAGACAATGCCGAGGGAGGGAAAATTCAGCGTGCGTGTTTATACACACAGCGTGTTGAAATTGACGTCACGGCAGTGGGATAAAGACACCTGCGATTGCCACCAGCGCGACCACCAGCCAGGCAGGCAGCTTCCACACGGTCAGCAGTAAAAATCCCGTAAGTGCCAGAATAAACTCATAAGAGCCGATGATCGCGCTGGTCCATACCGGTTGATAAAGCGCTGCGCCTAAAATCCCCACCACCGCTGCATTGGCACCGCGCATTAGCGCCTGAGCGCTGCCCCACCGACGAAATTGGTTCCAAAACGGCAGTACGCCGACCAGCAGTAAGAAGCCTGGGATAAAAATTGCCAGCAGTGCCAACAAAGCTCCCACTACCCCATTCATGCCGGGCAGCAGCGCGCCCAGATAAGCCGCAAACGTGAATAACGGCCCAGGCACTGCTTGCGCTGCGCCGTAACCGGCCAAAAACTCATCGGGCGTCACCCACCCTGACTGCACCACCTCGGCTTCTAATAGCGGCAGCACCACATGTCCGCCACCAAATACCAGCGCACCTGAGCGGTAAAATGCATCGATCACGTTAAGCCAAACAGCACTGCCCGCCATCACTGGCAGCAGAACCAGCAGCCCGCCGAATAGCCCCAACGCGACCACGCCTGCCCGGCGGGAAACCGGAAAATGCAGCGGTGCGCTTTCTGCTATGGCGGCGCTATTCCGGCACAGCGCCAGCCCAACTAAACCACCCAGGACAATCGCCGCAACCTGTCCTAGCGGGCCGCTTACCAGCACCACCGTGAACACAGCAGCCAAGGCAATCCCAGCGCGGGTTTTATCCGGGCAGAGGTTACGCGCCATGCCCCATACGGCGTGGGCGACGATCGCTACCGCGACCACTTTTAAGCCGTGGATGATACCGCTGGCGATGGGGCCATCCAGCACTGCAGCCCCCAATGCGAACAACAGCAGAATAATCGCCGAAGGCAGCGTAAAGGCCAGCCACGCCATGGCCGCGCCCCATGGGCCAGCACGCATTAGGCCAAGGGCAAACCCCACCTGGCTACTCGCAGGGCCCGGCAGAAACTGGCACAGCGCGACCAAATCAGCGTAGGCACTTTCGGTTAACCACTGACGCCGCTCCACAAAGGCGGTACGAAAATAACCCAGATGTGCCACGGGTCCGCCAAAAGACGTTAAGCCCAGCGCTAAGAATGCCCAAAACACCTCGCCTATGCGCCTACGTATCTGCGTTTGCTCCACCATCCATCCTCACCGTTTATCCAATAAAAAAGCGCAAGGCTTATATGCTAAGCCTTGCGCTTGACGTCTTGATGACACCCGCCGATAAACCGTTACTCTTGGTCTGTTACCGCGCCGGTGCTAGCGGAGCTAACAAGACGTGCATACTTAGCAAGCACGCCGCGGGTATAGCGAGGTTCTGGTTGTTTCCACGCCTCGCGACGACGCAGCAACTCTTCGTCAGACAAATCCACCTCAATGGTATCGGCCTCAGCATCAATGGTGATGGTATCGCCATTCTCTACCAACGCCAGCGGGCCACCGTCGAATGCTTCCGGCGACACATGGCCGACCACGAAACCGTGACTGCCACCCGAGAAACGGCCGTCGGTTATCAGCGCCACATCGTTACCCAAACCGCGGCCCATAATCGCCGAGGTGGGTGTGAGCATTTCGCGCATACCGGGGCCGCCTTTAGGTCCTTCATAGCGAATCACCACGACATCGCCCGCGACGACCGTGCCATCGTTAATGCGCGCCTGGGCTTCTTCTTCCGAGCCAAAGACCCGTGCCGAGCCTGAGAAGCGCGTGCCCTCTTTGCCGGTAATTTTCGCGACCGCGCCTTCCGGTGCCAAGTTGCCGTAAAGCATGCGCAAATGGCTTTCTGTTTTGATCGGGTTGCCCAGCGGGGCAATAATCGGCGGCTCGGCAGGGTAAGGGGCTACATTGGCCAGGTTCTCTTCCAACGTTTTGCCGGTAACGGTCAAGCAGTTGCCGTTGAGCAGGCCTGCATCCAGCAGCATTTTCATCAGCGGCTGAATACCGCCAATCGCCACCAGCTCGCTCATCATGTAATGGCCGCTAGGGCGCAAATCCGCGAGTACCGGCACGCGTTTACCAATCTCGGTAAAGTCCGCCAGGGTCAATTCCACACCGATGGTGCGCGCCATACCAATCAAGTGCAGCACCACATTGGTAGAACCACCCAACGCGATGGTCACCGTAATGGCGTTCTCGAACGCCTCGCGGGTCATGATATCGGAAGGTTTAATATCGTCGGCTAGCAGCGCCAGCACGGCTTCGCCCGCCGCTTTACAGTCGTCGCGCTTCTCCTGAGAGATAGCATTTTGCGCAGAGCTGCCCGGCAGGCTCATGCCCAAGGCTTCAATGGCCGAAGCCATAGTGTTAGCGGTGTACATACCGCCACAGGAACCGGGGCCAGGGATCGCCGTTTCTTCGATGTTTTTAAGCTCGATCAGGTCGATATCACCACGGGAGTGCGCGCCCATCGCCTCGAACACCGAGACGATATCGGTATGTCCTTTGCCGGGCATAATGGTGCCGCCATAGACGAACACGCTGGGACGATTCAAACGCGCCAGCCCCATCAAGCAACCGGGCATATTCTTATCGCAGCCCCCAATGGCCACCAGGCCATCAAAGCCTTCGCAGCCTGCCACCGTCTCGATGGAGTCAGCAATCACTTCCCGCGACACCAGCGAATACTTCATACCCTCGGTGCCGTTAGCAATACCATCGGAAATCGTGATGGTATTGAAAATTACACCCTTACCACCGCCAGCATCGGCGCCATCGCGGGCAAACTCGGCCAGCTCATTAATATGGCTATTACACGGCGTCACCATGCTCCAGGTAGAAGCAATACCCACCTGAGGCTTTTTGAAATCGGCATCCGTAAAGCCCACCGCGCGCAGCATGGCGCGGCTAGCGGCTTTACCAGGGCCATCAACCACAGGAGCAGAGTGGCGGCGGGAGTTTTGCGATGAATCTGACATTAGAAATCTCTCTTAGCGTTGTTCACGGTATCCGCATAGCTTGGCGATGCCACGGCGTTCGCGCAAGGGAAGAGGTCGCATAAGTAAGTTTTTTAAAAGTAATTATTCCCAAGAGCGTGCATCACGCGGCAAGTCGCCTTTCGGATCATAGACCTCTAGGCTATCGCTTTCTGTTAGCATTTCGGTATAGAGAACGAGATTAGTACCTGAAGCATGTGCCAAAGAAGGAAAAAGTATCCCCTTGGCACCCTGTTCCAACGCCATATCGCCTAATAGCCAGCTAGGCGGCTCAATGCGCCGATTAAACCAATACTTACGCCAGTCACAGTTGAGCTCTTGCCACAGGCTATCCCATTTCGAGTGATAGCCTGCTCGAAAATCGACAATATGAGTCACACTCACCGAATAGCTAACAATCAGCCCAGGTGGCATCAATGCAGAAAGCTGCTTGTACTCCGCTAACGCTGTTTGCTCCTCGAGAGAAAGATATAAAGCATCCACACCAACTCGGTTCAGCCGCCCACCATGCTCTCTAGCACCACCCCCACTGGTAGGCGAAAATGCCCAGCGTGGAACATGTACACGGTATGCCTGAGTTTTCAGCTCCGGCAGTACTATCATCCCACGACACCTGCTTGCAGCGCCTGAACATAGCGCAGAAGATCATCTGCGCGCCCTTCACTGACGAGCTGCTCGGGTGTTTTATAGTCAAATGCGCTAAGCGGCTCGTTGCGAAACCAAAACAGAGCATCATGGAAATCACCATTAATATCCGCCGCTGCACCGAGCACACGAAGTGCATCACGCAAATAACGTTGAAGTTTTTCTGCCCCTTGGGCACGTGAGATCGTCGTACGATGAACATGCGCTTGGCTGGCCAGCGTTTGGATATCGATGCTCAATGCACTGGCAAATAACCTCGGGTTAATCAACGGGTGGCGCTCTTGTCGAGCAACACCCTTTAAGTCAGCCAAAAACCGCTCGAACGAATCAGGCACCAGATACCGGTTCGGCTCATTCAATGACTCTTTTACATTGCCCACTGCCATTGGCAACCTCCTGCTACGCTTATACAGCCGATATACAACCTATATGCATCATATTTTCATCATAGCAGCTATAAAACTGGACGCTAGGGTTTCAAGCTTAAGAACTAAACTTATGGCACCATACACTGAGCCACTCTGCCCTGGCCGTGAAGGAACCTCCATTAAGGAACATCGTGCATGTCTGCAAACTCGCTGCTCTCACAAACGCCGTTAACGCCGGGCTTTATGGTCGTGCACGCCAATCGCCTGGAAGACCTGCGCGGCTTGGCGGTGGAGTGGATGCGCCTACACCCGCTCTCGCCGCTGGAGAACGAGACTATTCTGGTGCAGAGCAACGGCATTGGGCAGTGGCTAAAGCTGGCGCTAGCGGAAGACCCAGCCCAGGGCGGGGCGGGCATAGCCGCGGCGTTGAACGTTACGCTGCCCGCGCGTTTTCTGTGGCAGGCTTACCGCACAGTGCTGACGCACTTAACCCACGACGAGCACGCAGTGCCGGAAACGTCGCCGTTTGATAAGTCGCGGTTGATATGGCGCTTATTGCGCCTGCTGCCCAGCCTTGCCGAGCAGGAAGCCTTCGCGCCGCTGGCGCGCTTTTTAGAGGTCGATCGCGACCAGCGAAAGCACTACCAACTGGCCGAGCGGCTGGCGGATCTGTTCGATCAATACCAGGTGTATCGCGCCGATTGGCTGGACGCCTGGGCCAAGGGTAACGACGTGCTGATCACCGCCCGTGGCGAAGCCCGCCCGCTGGAAGCGCACCAGCTCTGGCAGCCCGAGCTCTGGCGTGCCCTGCGCGACGATGTGGCGATGACGCAAGGCGACGCAGGCCTTAACAGCAGCCGAGCCCAGGTACACAGCCGCTTTCTGGAAGCCGCCGAACAGCTTGAAGGCCAAGCGTGCCCGCACGGATTGCCCCGGCGATTGATCATTTTCGGCATCTCGTCACTGCCGCAGCAAACCCTCGAAGCCCTGGCGGCGCTGTCGCGCTGCTGCCAAATTGTGCTCTGCGTGCACAACCCCTGCCAGTATTACTGGGCGGATATCATCGAGCACAAAGACCTACTCCGCGCCAGCCGCTACCGCCAGCGGCGCAAGGCAGGCATGCCCGACGCCCTGGACGTACTCGGCACCGGCGATGCCGACGACGCCCTGCACCTGCACGCCCAGCCGCTGCTGGCCGCCTGGGGCAAGCAGGGGCGCGACTACCTGCGCCTGCTTGACGAACACGACGACTCCGGCAACTACCAAACGCTATTCGAGCAGCAGGCGCTGCGCATCGACATGTTCGAGCCCTTTAGCGGCGAAGAGCGCCACTGCCTGCTCAGCCAACTGCAGGACGATATCCGCGAGCTGCGGCCGGTAGCAGAAACCCAAACCCACTGGCCCGCGCTAGACCCGGCCAGCGACGACTCCATCGTGTTCCATATCGCCCACGGCCCCCAGCGGGAAGTGGAGATTCTTCACGACCAGCTGCTGGCGGACTTCAGCGCCGACCCGGATCTGCGCCCGCGGGATATCATCGTCATGGTGCCGGATATCGACCGCTACGCACCGCATATTGAAGCCGTGTTCGGCCAGTACCGCTCCGCTTTCGGTGGCTATCACGCGAACGCTAGACCCGACGACCCGCGTTACATTCCCTACACGCTGTCGGATCAGGCCAGCCGCCACCGCCTACCGATGATGATCGCGCTGGAAAAACTGCTGCGCCTGCCGGAACTGCGCCTTTCGGTAAGCGACCTGCTGGATCTATTGGAAGTCCCCGCACTGCGTGCACGCTTTGGCATCGATGAATATGACCTGCCCACCCTGAGCCGCTGGATTGAGGGCGCGGGCATTCGCTGGGGGCTTAACGCAGAGCAACGGACACGTCTTGACTTACCCGAAGGACTGACCCAGAACACCTGGGCCTTTGGTCTGCGTCGCCTGCTGCTGGGGTACACCGTAGGCAGTGCCGACGCGTGGCAAGGCATCGAGCCATTCGACGATATTGGCGGGCTGGAAGCCTCCCTGGCAGGCCCCCTGGCAAATCTGCTGGAAAAGCTGGAAACCACCTGGGAAACCTTCTGCCAGCCCACCGATACCGCCACCTGGGTGGCCCGGCTGCGCGAGCTGCTGGAAACCTACTTCCTGACCGACGATGCACAAGAGAGCGTGATGCTCACCAAGCTGGAAACCGCGCTACAGCAGTTGCTGGACAGCACCGAAGAGGCCGCGCTTCATGATCCCCTGCCGCTCTCCATGGTGCGCGAACACTGGCTGGGGCAAATCGACGAACACAGCCTTTCCCAGCGCTTTCTAGCGGGTGCGGTCAACTTCGCCACGCTGATGCCGATGCGGGCCATTCCCTTCAAGCACGTATGCCTGCTGGGCATGAACGATGGCGAGTATCCGCGTTCACAGCCGCCGCTGGATTTCGACCTGATGGGCAGCGACTACCGCCCCGGCGACCGCTCGCGGCGGGAAGACGACCGCTACCTGTTCCTGGAAGCGCTGCTATCCGCTCGCCAGCAGCTTTATATTAGTTGGGTGGGCCGCAGCCAGATCGACAACAACCCCATGCCGCCCTCGGTGCTGGTCGGCCAACTGCGCGACCACCTGGAAGCGGGCTGGCACACCCACAACGGCGAGCCGCTGCTGGAAGCGCTGACTACCGAGCACCCGCTGCAGCCGTTTAGTCGCCGCTACTTCTCTTCCAAAGCCAGCGATTCCCCCGCCCAAGCACGTCTGTTTACGTATGCCCACGAGTGGCACGCCCTGCACACCCCCAGTGGAGAAAGCACCCAAGGCTCACAATCACCAGAGCTAAAAGCGGACAGCGAACAGCAAAGCACGTTAACTCTGGCCCAGCTAGGCAGCTTTTTACGCGACCCCGCGAAGGCCTTTTTCAACACCCGTCTTGGCGTCTATTTCGAGCAGGAAGCGCTTACCCAACTGGATGTCGAGCCCTTCACCCTGGACGGGCTACAGAACTGGCAACTACAGGATCAGTTAATCGCCGCCCAGCGCCACGCCGTGGATAACGGCCAACCGCGCATGGAAGCACTGCACGCTGCGCTGGAACGCTTCAAAGGCCAAGGCGTGCTGGCCGTGGGCGCCTTTGGCGAGCGGATGCGTGAAGCGCTGGCGGAACCGATGGAGGCACTGTTCGGTGCCTACGAAGAGGCGCTGCAAGAGTGGCCACACGTGGTAGCAGCACCGCAGGCAGTGCATGTTGTTGAAAAAACTGAAGGAAAGGTAGCGCTGGAAGATTGGCTGGGGGAACTGCGCCAGGATGAGGCGGGCAACCGCTGCCGCCTGTTACTGCTCAGCAGCAGCCTGGTCAGTCAGGGACGCGGCCGTGGTCAATACCGCTGGCAGCACCTGCTGCGGCCCTGGGTCGCGCATCTGGCGGGTAATAGTGAGCGCCCGATGACCACCCAGCTACTGTCCAAAGCAGGCCATGTGCGGCTGGAACCGTTAGAGGCCGAGAATGCCCGCTACCAGCTACAAAACCTGCTAAGTGCCTGGTGCGATGGCATGCAGGCCCCGCTACCGCTGGCGCCCCAGGCCGCTTTCGCCTGGTTGGCGAAGCTAGGTACGCCGGAATCCGAACCGGATAGCGATGCCTACGCCGCCGCCGAAACCGCCTACGAAGGCGGGCGCTTCCAGACCGGCGAAGTCGCCCAAAGCGCCTACCTTTCCCACCAGTGGCCGAGCTTTGAACGGCTGGTCAGCGAGCAAGCGCTAGGCCACCTTTTCGCCACACTAACCGAGGCGCTCTATTCGCCGCTGCATCGTGCCGTTAAAGGCTGACAAGCCTAATGGCTCTTCCAGCCCAGGGTTAATACCCGCTTCGCCAGCGAAATCATCTCCGGGTCGCCGGTGTGCTTGTCCGGTACATCGGAGAGCTTGATCACCGGCAGCCACTGCTGCCCTTCCGGGCGCGCCTCGACCATCTTGATCACCATGTTCATCGGCTCGACGCCCACATCATTGGTGAAGTTGGTGCCGATGCCGAACGCCATACCAATCCGGTCTTTGCAAAACGCGTGAATATGCTCGACCTTCTCCGGCGTCAGCGCATCGGAAAAGATAATCGTCTTGCTCAACGGGTTGATGCCCAGGCGCTCGTAGTGGGCGATGGTCTGGGAGGCAAAATCAATCGGGTCGCCGCTGTCATGGCGCACGCCATCGAACAGCTTGGCGAATTTCTTATCGAAGCTATCGAAGAACGCCCGCGAGGTGAACGTATCGGTCAGGGCAATGCCCAGATCACCGCGATACACATCCACCCAATGCTCGAGGGCAAGGCTGTTGGCCATCTTGAAACCAAAGCGGGCGCCGTGGAACATGAACCACTCATGGGCGTGGGTGCCAATCGGCTTAACCCCATGGCGCATGGCCAGCAGCACATTGCTGGTGCCGCTGAACGCCTCGCCGCCATTGTGGCAAAGTGCGCCCACCACACGGTCATGAACATCGAACGAGAAGCGCCGACGGGTGCCGAACTCGGCAATCTTCAACCCAAGACGGCGGTAGAGTTCGATCTTCTCCTGGGCGCGCTGTTCGATCATTGCATCGGCCTCATGGGTGACCGACACACCCCGCAGCCGATACCAAAGCTCGCTGATCAGCGCCATCAACGGCACTTCCCACAGAATGGTGCGGTACCAGGGCCCCTCGATAATCACCGAAAGGTCACTGCCCTGCTGCTCGATAATCACCTCGGCAGGGTCGTAATGAAACCCGGCCAGGAAATCGAGATAGGTAGGGTCGAGATAAGGGCAGGTTATTTCGAGATAGCGCTTTTCCTCATCACTCAGGCGCAGCATCGCCATCTGATCCACTTCGCGACGCAGCGCATCACCGAAGCCATCAGGAAATTCGTGCTCGCCACGATTGATAAACGCATAGCGCGCCTGGGCATAGGGAAAGCGTTTGATCACGGCGTTCTGCATCGTGATCTTGTAAAAGTCATTATCCAGCAGCGATGTCAGCATGAGATCCCATCGTTAGAGTGAACCGAAGCCGCCGGTAGCGTAAACTCATTGCACCAAGAGTGGCTCGGCGACAAGATTATCAGGTGGCGGGGCTCTCATACAGTCTAGGCCCCACGTTGGGCCGATTTGCTTTCTGCTGCCAGCGTCCGGAGATCAGTGATGAGCCAGCCAGCACCACTCAATCCACTAAGCCTCCCACTCCACGGCAGCCGACTGATAGAGGCAAGCGCTGGCACCGGTAAAACCTTCACCATTGCCCTGCTCTACGTGCGGCTGGTACTCGGTGGCCACAGCGTTGACGACGATACCGCGTTTATCCGCCCGCTCACGCCGCCGGAAATCCTGGTCGTTACTTTCACCAACGCCGCCACCCAAGAGCTACGCGAACGGATCCGCAACCGGCTGGTAGAAGCAGCAGAAGTATTTCGAGCTGAGGAAATAGATGGAGGGGCGCCGGGGGCAAGCCGTAGTGGAGGTCATTCAACAGGGATGTTGAATGTAGCGCCCAGGGATGGGTTCACAGCGCCTCCACGTAGGCTTGTCGCCGGGGAAGCCCCGGTTGCACTAGATCCGTTGCTCCTAGAACTCCGCGACCAATACGCCCCCGCCACCTGGCCCGCCTGCTCGCGGCGCTTAGCGCTGGCCGCGGAATGGATGGACGAAGCCGCGGTTTCCACCATCCACAGCTGGTGCTACCGCATGCTGCGCGAACACGCCTTCGACAGCGGCAGCCTGTTCTCCCTCAACCTGGAAAACGACCAGCGCGAACTCGAACAGGAAGTGGTGCGCGACTACTGGCGCAGCTTCTACTACCCGCTGGATAGCGACGCCCTCGGCATTGTCACCCGCTACTGGAAATCACCGGACGACCTGCACGCACCGCTGCAACGGCTACTGCCCGAAAGCGAAGCGCTGGGCGACGAAAAGCCCGAACCCAGCGAGACCCTGGCCGCTACCCAGGCCGAACGCGCCGCAAAGCTCAGCGAACTCAAAGCCCCTTGGGCCGCCTGGTTGGATGATCTGGTGCCCGCCCTGGAAGACGCCGCAACGCGCAAAGCCTTCAAGGGCCAAAGCTTTAACGCCAAAAGCCGCGCCAACTGGCTAAGCGCACTACGCGAGTGGTGCGAAACGGAGGCCGACCGCCCCGCGCTCACTGACGCCGCCTGGAAACGCATGACGCCAGACGGCATGGCCGATATCTGGAAAGAAGGCGCACCGCCCTGCCCGCAAGCCTGGGAAGCGCTGGCACAGCTACCGCAAGCGCTGGATGCCCTGCCCGAGCCACGCAACGACCTGCTGATTCACGCCGTACAGTGGTGCCGCGCCCGGCTGGAGCGCGAACAGGAGCGCCGCGCCGAGATGGGCCCCAACGACCTGCTCACTCATCTGGATCGCGCCCTGAAAGGCCCCAACAAAGAAGCCCTGGCCGCGCAAATCCAGCGCCAGTTCCCCGTGGCACTGATCGACGAGTTCCAGGATACCGACCCGATCCAGTACCGCATCTTCAACGCCGTGTATGACGTCGCAACGCCCCGGCGCGACAGCGCCATCCTGCTGATTGGCGACCCCAAGCAGGCGATCTACGCCTTCCGTGGCGCGGATATCTTCACCTACCTGCAGGCCCGCGAAGACACCGATGGCCGCCACGTCACGCTGGGCACCAACTTCCGTTCCAGCCGCGCCATGGTGGAAGCGGTCAACCACTGTTTCAGCTACGCCGACCAGCATGATGCCGGGGCTTTCCTGTTCCGCGCTGATGGCGGCGACAACCCGCTGCCGTTCAACCCCGTTAACGCCAAAGGTACCAAAGAGACGCTGGTACTCAACGGCCAACCGCTAGCAGCGATGACCCTGTGGCCACTGGAAAGCGACGAGCCGCTCTCCAAAACCGCCTACCAAACGGAGATGGCCGAGCGCTGCGCCTCGCACATGGCCATGTTTTTGGAAGCAGGCCGCCAACAGCAGGCGGGGTTTGCGAAGGTCGCTGATGGCGATGACGATAACGGAGAGCAATCACTCACTCCGCTGGCCCCCTCAGACATGGCCGTGCTGGTCAACGGCCTGCAGGAAGCGCGAGCGATTCGTCTGGCGCTGGCCAGCCGGGGCATCAAGAGCGTCTACCTTTCCGATCACGACAAGGTGTTCAGCTCCCCCATCGCTCCGCAGCTAGCTATTTGGCTGCGCGCCTGCGCCGAGCCCCAAGCCAACTCCCGCCAGGCGGAAGCCAAGCTGCGCGCCGCCCTGGCAACGCCGGTGCTGGGGCTCAGCCTTGAAGCACTCGACCACCTCAACCAGAGCGAACTGGCCTGGGAAGCGCGGGTCGAGCAGTTCAGCGACTACCACCGCCTGTGGCAGCGCCAAGGTGTGCTGCCGCTGGTGCGCCGATTGATGGTCGATTTTGATATCGCTGCGCGGCTGCTGGGCGAGTTCGCCGAGGGTGAGCGTTTGCTAACCGACCTGCTCCACTTGGGTGAAATGCTCCAGCATGCCAGCCAGGAGCTGGATGGCGAACACGCGCTGATTCGCTTTCTAGCCGAGGCCATTGCCGACCCGGATAGCCACGGCGACAGCCACAAGCTGCGCCTGGAGAGCGACGCCGACTTGGTCAAGGTAGTGACCATTCACAAATCCAAGGGGCTGGAGTACCCGTTGGTGTTCCTGCCGTTTATCGCCAACCACCGCCCGGTCAGCGACACCGACCTGCCGCTGCGCTGGCACGATAGCGACGGCACGCTGCAACTCAGCCTGAGCGCCGATGAGGCCACGCTGGCCACCGCCGACCGCGAACGCCTCGGTGAAGACCTGCGCAAGCTCTACGTCGCGCTCACCCGCGCCCGCCACGCCACATTGCTAGGGCTGGCGCCGCTAAAAGGCAGCGAAAACAGCGCCATCGGCCACTTGATCAACGGCGGCAAGGCCATTGCCCCCCGCGCGTTTACCCAGGCGCTGGGCGAACTGGTGAAAGGCAGCGATATTGATTTAAGTACCGCCCCGGAACCCACCGCGCTGCGCTTCACCCCGGCGCCGGAACAGCAAGCACTGGGCCACGCCCGCACCCCGCTGCGCCCCGCCCGTGAACAGTGGTGGATCGCCAGCTACTCGGCGCTGCGCACCTCAGGGGCTGTCTCTGAAACGATGCCAGGGGCGGCGCAGCCAACGCCCACGCCGGAACCTACCACCCCCCAGGAAGCCACCACCCTGGAAGTGCTGGACGAGCCCCACGACAACGCCATCAACACCGAGGCGTTTCACCTGCACCGGTTTCCACGAGGGCCTGGCCCAGGCACTTTCCTGCATGGATTGCTGGAGTGGGCGGGCCAACTAGGCTTCAACAAAGCGCTAGAAGACCCCGCCGCCAGAGAAGATATGCTGCGGCGGCGCGTGCAGCTGCGCGGCTGGCAGGCATGGCACGACACTCTGGCGGGCTGGCTGGAAGAACTGCTCGCCACGCCGCTTCCCCTGCCTCACTCTCTTTCACTGGCCCCGTCCCCGTCCCTGACAGAGCCCAGCGAAGGCAGCCAAGTGGCGCTATGCGAACTCGAAAGCTATCAGGTGGAACTGGAGTTCTGGTTTGCCGCGCACCAGGTACAAACACGCAAGCTGGATGAGCTAGTCAGTGACCACTTACTGCCAGGGGTATCGCGCCCCGTATTGGATGCCGACACCCTCAACGGCATGCTCAAGGGCTTTATCGACCTCGCCTTTGAGCATGAAGGCCGCTTCTACGTGCTCGACTGGAAATCCAACTACCTGGGCAGCGACGACAGCGCCTACACTGCTGACGCCCTGCGCGATGCCATGCTTGAAAAACGCTACGACCTGCAAGCGGCGCTGTATATGCTCGCCCTCCACCGGCTGCTCAAAGCGCGCCTGCCCGACTACGACCCGCACCAACACCTGGGCGGTTCGATGACGGTGTTTCTGCGCGGCAGCCGCACCACCGCCCGTGGCGTGCACTCCGTGCCTGCGCCGGTCGCGCTGATCGAAGCCCTGGATGCACTGTTTACCGGCACAGCGGCAAACGCAACAATAGAATCAACAACAGGCCAAGAGGCATTGGTATGAGCACAGGTATGAGACAACAGGTATGAGCAAAAGAAACAACGCTTCCATGAACCTTGACCTGTTCGCCGATGACGCGCCAGCCGCTGCACCTGATTCAACCGCAACGGTAACGCCACCGACAGAATCAGCCGTCAGTGCTACCCAACCGCACCCCGCGTTAAGCGATACCTCCGCGCTATTCGTACTGTGTGAACGCTGGGTTTCCCGTGGCTGGCTGCGGGACCTGGATCTGGCCCTGGTGCGCTTTCTCGACCGTGAAACCCAAAACGCCCCGCCGCTGCTGTTACTGGGCGCAGCGCTAGCCAGCCACCAACTTGGCCGTGGCCATGTCTGCCTGGATGTAGCCGCGACGCTGGAAGCCCCGGATTTTGCGCTTTCGCTGCCACCGGAAGGCGACGACCTCAACGACCCGCCGCCGCTACCCAGCCACGTGCTGGCCACGTTAACGCTGCCCGAATGGCAGGCCGCGCTCAACCACCCCACACTGATCAGCGACGGCCCCGGCAATACACCGCTGGTAGTGAGCCACAGCGACAACACCAGCAAACTCTACCTGCGCCGCTACTGGCAGTTCGAGCAAACCCTGCACCAGGAAATCGCCAACCGCCTTTCCGGCGAAGAGGGTTTTTGTAGGAGCCCAATTCATTGGGCTATGGGTGACGATAGTCACCCCGGTATACTCTCCCAAGCCCTAAACATCCTCTTCGAACCCACCACCACCCTGGATTGGCAAAAAGCCGCCTGCGCCCTTGCTGCCCGCAGCCCGTTTGCGATCATCACCGGCGGCCCCGGTACCGGCAAAACCACTACCGTGGTGCGCCTCCTGGCCCTACTGCAAACCCTACAACTGGCCCAGCCCAACGCCCACCCGCTACGCATTCGCCTAGCTGCTCCCACTGGCAAGGCTGCCGCACGGCTAAATGAATCCATCGCCGGGCAGGTGAAGGACCTACCCCTTAGCGGGTTGGAATCGCTATTAAATGAGCAATCAGCCGCTTCCTCATCGAACGCAATCGACATTCCCACGGAAGTCACCACGATCCACAGGCTACTTGGCGCCCGCGCCGACACCCGCCACTTCCGCCACAACGCCGCCAACCCGCTAGCGCTGGACGTGCTAGTGGTGGATGAAGCCTCGATGGTGGATATCGAAATGATGACGGCGCTGCTCAGCGCCCTACCCGCCAGCGCCAAGCTGGTGCTGCTGGGGGATAAAGACCAGCTGGCATCCGTGGAAGCAGGCGCCGTGCTGGGCGACCTGTGCCGCCGCGCCGACGCCGCCCACTACACACCCGCCACGGCGCAGTGGCTAGCCGAGCTCACCGACCACCCACTGCCAGAAGCATTAATCGACCCGGACGGCCAGCCGCTGGACCAAGCCATTACCATGCTGCGGGTAAGCCACCGCTTTACTGAAACAAGCGGCATCGGCCAGCTCGCCCAGGCGATTAACCAGCCGCTAAGTGAGACATTGCGGGAACGGGATAAACACCAAGCCGTGCATGGCGTACTGAATAGCGGCTATGCTGACCTGCACCACCTGGTGTTAAAGCCCGACGCACAAAACGAAGACAGCGCCCTGGAGCGCCTGGTGATCACCGGCAGCCCGGAACGTTTTCCCAACGCAGGCGAAGGCCGCACCAATTTCAAGGGCGAGCCAATGGCACCGCCCACCGGCTACCAGCACTACCTGAATACCCTAGCGAGTGAACGGCCTGATACCACCTTGGCATTTGAAGAGAACGGGGAAGCTTACGATGCCTGGGCGAAGCAAGTACTTAATGCCTACAGCCGCTTTCAGCTGCTGTGCGCACTACGCAAAGGCCCCTGGGGAGTAGAAGGCTTAAACCTGCGCATCGCCAAAACCCTGCGCCGCGAAAAGCTGCTGTTCGGCAACGACCACACGTTAGAGAAAGGCTGGTTTGAAGGCCGCCCGGTGCTGGTCACCCAAAACGACTACGGCCTAAAACTGATGAACGGCGATATCGGCATCACCATGGCGGTGCCTGATCCCCGCTCTTCATTAGGAACGCCAGGAAGAATGCTATTAAGAGTCGCCTTTCCGACCAGCGACCCCGAAAACCCGATTCACTGGGTACTGCCTTCCCGCCTACACGCGGTAGAAACCGTGTTCGCGATGACGGTACACAAATCCCAAGGTTCGGAGTTCCAGCACACCGCCCTACTGCTACCGCAAACACCCAACCCCATCCTCACCCGCGAGCTGGTCTACACCGGCATCACCCGCGCCCGTGATTGGCTCACGGTTGTCGAAGCCAAGCGCGGGATATTGAATGATGCGGTGACTAGGGAGGTTATGAGGGTTAGTGGGTCGGTGTAATCAAAATTGGAATTACCGTTGATGGTGGTGTCGATTTTCGGTCATAAGCGGTCTTTTAGTCGTATCTAATATAAGTAAGCGCGCCATAAACCCCATCTACCCACATTAACGTAGGCTGATCACACTGATGGTCTCTTTAATTTTGGAGATCATCATGAGCCGCGAACTCAATTCCACTCAAGCATTTTGGCTAGG
>NZ_JBANSO010000018.1:0-97599 GCF_037070225.1 Vreelandella indica | reverse complement strand
GCCTCGTGGTCGAAGACCATACGTACCGCCCGCTGGCGAACTTCAGGGGAATATCGATTTGATTTGCTCATGGCTCCATCCTCTCAAGGTTTGGAGCCTCCGGGAATCCCGGTACGGTTCATCGGCCGGTTCAATGAAAGAATCCGTGATGACTTCAACAATGTGTCGTTCGATATTGACTTGCGTAACTTCTGGCAGCCTGTCGAAGTGCTGAAGATCGTCTCCACACTTGAAACTGTATACGTAGCTCAATTTTTTCTCGTTCACCCTGGCCCCTAAACCTCGTGCGTTGCTGCCCGCGCGCCTAACGCCGCTAAGCACGCGCGGCTACGGAATGGAGGCGAAGCCGCAATGGAGTAGACGTCGCCTTGACTTGCATGGTTATACGAATTGTCACAGCTTTGCCTGATCTCGAAAGACCTCTTCTAGTTCAGACTTCTTTGCTAAAGCTGGCTCAAGAATAAATTTTGCATAATATGAGTACTTACCTTCTTTGGGGCTGAAAGCATTCTTGACGTCCCGCTCTATTAATTTTGCGGACGCCTTTAGGTGATCAAGCGACATGTCCGCCATCGGCTGCCATTGCCCCTCACGATCTAGCCACCAATACTCGTCTACAGGATCAGGATAGGCGACATAGTAAAACTTTGTCTTAATCCAGAATTCGATCCTTTCCTCGATTTCTTCGGAAACTTCCATCATCTACCCTTTCGTATAACGTTTGAGCTCACCTGCGGGTGCCGGCTTGCCGGCGCCCGTCAGGTGGAGCGAAGGGTTAGAGCGCACAAGTTTGGCGTGACGCCTGAACAAGAAGTAGCGCCAAACACCGAGCACGCCAACAAGTGCGCCGATGTATAGGTGCCAGGTGCCAAACTGAAGACGGTAAACGGGAATAGCCACAGCAAACCCGAGAACTAGAACGCCCGCAAGCGCGGCCATGAATGCGAACGGCGCGGCGATGAGGTAGGCATGAGGGAGCGGCTTCCGTTGACCGTCGCGAATGAGCGAGTACCGCCGCTTGAAACGTATTTGGTAGGCGAACCAAAGGCAGACCAAGCCGAGACCCCAAACCGTCAAATAGACCGCGATACCGAACCAGACCATTTGCGCTCTAACAGTGATTATATAGCCCGCCGTATAACACTGATGAACGCTCCTGCGCGTTTATTGAAGTTTTCTGGTGTACCAAAATAAGCATATTTCATTGAGTTATATAATAATTAGCTTGGCTACTTGGCAATATATTCAAAAATCGTGTGCCCGCTCGTTATGCTCAGTTCAATCATACTCTATTCATAAATTTGGCTTAGGTCACGCCCTGGCGGGAAAATTTTTGAGAGCGCATAGAATTGAGCACTTTCCAACAAACAGTTTTGGTGAGCGGTGATGCGCAGTGGCAGCCTACGCGCTGATCGCCCAATGAATTGGGCTCCTACAGCCCCCTCACCGCTGGTTTTGGTGGCAAGATAGCTACGGTCGAGAAATGAGCCGCTCTCCTGAAAGGCACCGTGACGTGCACTTAGCTGGTAGGACCATGCGGTTTTTAGAGCATGACGCAGGTTTCGCCGACTTGGTCAGTGGTTGTGCTCCAGACTTGGGCGCCTGCGCCGACTTTTTTTTAACGGACATACGATATCTTAGCTTTGCAAGTTGATGCAGGGCGCGGGCAGCGCCGCACTGTTTATTGCCACTCAAGCTTAAGGTCTTTATGTGACTGGGCGCAGTCGCGTAGATAGAGATTAATCAAGCTCTGATAGGGAAGATCTTTCTCTTCCGCCAGATTTTTGAAATACGCGATGGTATCTTCATCCAGCCGGATCGTGACCTGCTTTTTTAGCTTCTTGGCGTATGGGTTTTTGACTGACTCTGAAAAATCGTAATGGTCACGCATGTCTGTACCCTTCGTAAGTTTTTCGCTCTCGTTTATCCGCCTTGCGCGCTGAGATAATTCGGATTGTGTCGCCGTCTCTCACGCAGTGGCACACCACCAATAAACGGGAATGAATGCTCGTTCCAAGGAGTATGAATCGATCCTCCTCTTCAGAATGATCGGGATCTGATATGAGGCGGCCGAATTCGTCCGTGAAGGCCGTTTTTGCCTCTTTAAAAGAAACGCCATGCTTCTTGCGATTGGCGGCATCCTTACTTGGATCCCAATCAAAGGTAAGGTAGCTCATGCATTATATTGTAGTTGCATTGTAGGTATTATCAAGACACTGGGAGTTGCTCGTTAAAGGGCTCAACTATCGCTAGCTGAGGCGCCCTCGCACAACAGAGCACACACTAACTTTCACTGCCCTTCACGTCTCACACTTTACACCTCTCGCCTAAAGCTCAACCCCCTTCTGGGCCTTAATACCTTGGTCTTTAAAAGCATGCTTAACCACCTTCATTTCAGTGACGGTGTCAGCGAGGTCGATGAGCTGTTGCGGGGCGTAGCGGCCGGTGACGACGGCGTGCTGCATTGCTGGGCGGGCTTGAAGGTCGTCGAGTACTTGGTCTAGGTCTAGGTACTCGTAGCGCAGGGCGATATTGAGTTCGTCGAGCAGTACCAGGTGATAGCTTTCGTCTTGCAACATGCGTTTGGCTTCTGCCCAGGCGGCATTGGCGGCGGCGACGTCCCGTTCGCGGTCTTGGGTGTCCCAGGTGTAGCCCTGCCCCATGACGTGGTAATCGACGTTGGGCAGGTTGCGGAAGAATGCCTCTTCGCCGGTACTAAACGCGCCTTTAATAAACTGCACCACGCCGACTTTCATGCCGTGGCCCAGGGCGCGGGCTAGCATGCCAAACCCGGAGCTGCTTTTGCCCTTACCGGGGCCGGTGAGCACTAGCAGCACGCCCTGCTCTTTATCGGCGCGGGCGATGCGCTCGTTCATGATTTTCTGCTTGGCCGCCATGCGCTGGGCATGGCGTTCGGGGGTTTTGGCATTCTCGCGCATGGGGTGTCCTCTTTATTAAGCTTTTAGTACGTAGCGCAATGTCTCAACCACCTGATCGGTCGTGGTGCACCAGGCTTGGGCTTGCGCGTCGACTTCTTTCAGCGGGTGAACGATGTCTTCGCTGTGCAGGGTGATGTAGGGCTTGGCCAAGGCGGCGCAGTAGCCTGCATCGAAAGCGGCGTTCCACTGCTTGTATTGCTCGCCAAAACGAACGACAACGAGGTCGGACTGCTCGATCATGGTGCGGGTGCGGATGGCGTTGACCTTGGATGACTGGTGATCACGCCAGAAGCCATTGTCCGGTTTACCCAGGTGGTCACCAGCAGCATCAGAGGCAGCGTGGTCGGTTACCGGGGCGGTGAACACGATATCCAGACCCGCCGCGTCAGCGCCGCGCTGAATCTCTTCGCGCCAGTCAGTGTGAATCTCGCCGGAAAGGTAGACGTAAAAGCTCATAATATTCTCCTGCTGAGTTAAATTCAGGTGTGAAAGGCACACAGCATAGCGCAGTTCAATTTTATGGAAAAATCTTCCACATCCCTCGTTAACCGTTATTGATGCTAATCGCCTGCCCGGTAAAAATATCCGCAACCAGCTTGGGCGCAGAAGGGAAGTAGCCGTGGAAATAGCTCGCGACCAGCCCGCCTTCGCGGTAAATCGGCTCGGCTTCGCTTCCGGCGAGTTTGCGGGTGCGCGCCAGCGGCGTCATGGTGGTTTCAAGCAGTGAGTGGTGATAGGTATGGCCACGCAGCTCCCCTGCCCCGGCGTGCAGGCTTTGCAGACCTAGCGCGGTGAGTTTACCGACCATTTTCGCGGTGCCGTTGAGAAGCCCCAGCATCGCGTGGCTTTCACCCTCGCCATCTACCAGCTGCTCAACGCAGGCCATCAGGCCGCCGCACTCTGCGAGTATCGGTTTACCCGCGCGGTGATGGGCGCTAATCGCTTCTAACATGCCGTGGTTGCTGCTAAAGCGAGCGGCGTTAAGCTCGGGATACCCACCCGGTAACCAGAGCGCGTCGCACTCGGGTAACTGATGATCATTAAGCGGTGAAAAGAAGCTGACCTCTGCGCCCATGGCGCGCAGCACGTCGACATTGGCGCGGTAGATAAACGCAAAGGCGTCGTCTCGGGCGATCGCAATGCGTACGCCATTCAGGTAGTCCGGCACCGGCGCTGGCGACTCCGCGCTAAGCGTGACCAGCTTGGGCAACCGGCCTAAGCCCGCTTCTTTCAACACCTCAGCGGCGGCATCCAGCTGCGCATCCAGGCCGCTTAGCTCGCTGGCCTGCACCAAGCCCAAATGGCGATCAGGTATCTTCATTGCGTCATTGCGGGGAATGGCCCCCAGCAGCGCAATGCCTTCCGGCATGCTGTCGGCAAGCAGTTTGCCGTGGCCGGGGCTGCCGACGCGGTTGGCAATTACTTCGTGAATGGCAAGATCAGGGTGGTAGTTGGCCAAGCCCTGCGCCACCGCGCCAAAGGTTTGTGCCATTCCCCAGGCATCAATCACCGGCAGCGCGGGGATGCCTGCCAAGATCGCCAAGTCGGCGCTGGAGGGCGAGCCATCAAACAGGCCCATAGAGCCTTCGACCAGAATCACATCGGCTTCCTGGGCGGCTTCGGCTAAGCGCCAGCGGCACTCCTCTTCACCGGTCATCCAGGGGTGAAGCTGATACACCGGCTGACCGGAGGCCACTTCCTGAATCATGGGGTCAAGGTAATCGGGGCCGTGCTTGAAGACCCGCACGGTAAGCCCGGCGTTGCGATGCAGCCGTGCTAACGCCGCGGTGACCATTGATTTCCCCTGGTCGGAACCGGGTGCGCTGATTAACGCCGCGTGTGCTTTGCCCTGAAACATAACGCTCCTTTTAACGGTTGATGGTTAAGCCTTTTTCATGCGATCAGGGCTGAGTGTCGGCGGGCCGAACCTTTCTTTGCTAAAGTGAAGGTCTTCGTTTAATTCTATGTTCCGCTTCGTTTCACCAACCGGGGTTACCGCATGCGTATTCTGTTTACTGGCGGCAGTGGCAAAGCTGGCCGCCATGCCACTGCTTATCTTCGTGATCAAGGTCACCGCGTTACCAATCTGGATTGGGTGACGTCTGACGTGCCCGGCATCACCACCCTGAAAACCGACCTGACCGATGCAGGCCAAGTGTTCAATGCCTGCCATGCTTATGCCGGGTTCGATGAGCTTGAGCCTGGCACCGGCGTGCCGCGTTACGATGCCATTGTTCATTTCGCCGCTATTCCTGCCATCCTGCACCGGCCAGATAATGAGACCTACCGCATCAATACGCTGAGCACCTACAACGTGCTGGATGCCGCCACCAAACTGGGCATTCCCAAGGTTATCTTCGCTTCCAGCGAGACCACCTACGGCGTCTGTTTCGCCGATGGCGAGAAGAAACCGGACTACCTTCCCATCGATGAAGAGCACCCCACCGTGCCGGAAGATAGCTACGCGATGAGCAAAGTGGTCAACGAGGTGACCGCCCGCTCCTTCCAGGCGCGTTCAGGCATCGACATCTACGGCCTGCGCATCAACAACGTTATCGAGCCCCACGAGTACCGTCAGAATTTTCCGGCCTACATGGATGACCCCGCCCTACGCCGCCGCAATATTTTCGCCTACATCGACGCCCGGGACCTGGGCCAAATGGTCGATTGCTGTCTGAAAACGGACGGCCTGGGCTACCAGGTGTTCAACGTCGCCAATCGCGAACTCTCGGTCGGCCTAACCAATGCCCAAGTGATCGAGCGCTTCTACGCAGGCGTGCCCATCAAGCGCGAAATGGGCGAATTTGAGACCTTCTACAGTATCGAAAAGGCCCGCCGGTTGGTCGGCTTCGAACCTCGCCACACGTGGCGGGATGAACTGGCGCAATAAGCTAGGCCTTTATCGGCACAAACACCGGCGCGCCATCCACCTCTACCACTGCTAGCTTTTGGCGGTAGAGGCTTTCCAGCGCGCTGGGCACCAGCATGCTATCTCGCGGTCCCCAGCACACCTCGCCATTGGGATACATCAACAGCACGTGGTCGCACCAGCGGGCAGCCAGGTTCAGGTCGTGCAAGCACATCATAACGGCGTGCCCTTCAGCGGCCTGCTCCGCCATTAGTGCCATCACGGCACTCTGATGATGAAGATCCAAATGGTTAGTCGGTTCATCCGCCAGCCACACATTGGGTGCCTGGGTGAGAACAGTGGCAATCGCCACCCGCTGACGCTCACCGCCGGAAAGCGTGCTCACCAAGCGGTCGCGTAGATGCGCTACATCCAGGCGTTCAAGGGCGGCTTCCGCGCGTGCGTAGTCATCAGCGCCCTCCATCTGCCACGGTGAAAGGTAGGGATGACGGCCAATCAGTGCGTTTTCCAGAACGGTCGCGGGGAAGCCATCCTGGCGGTCTTGAAACACCAACCCCAATCGCTGAGCGACGTGGCGGCGGCGCAGCTGACCAAGCGCTGAATCGTTAAGCTGAACACTGCCTGAACGCGGCGCCTGAAGCCCGGCCAGGGTATGTAATAGCGTCGTTTTACCCGCACCGTTGGGCCCTAACACACCCCACACCTGCCCTGGCTCGATGGTTATATTAAGCGGGGTGCCGCCTTCGCGGCCGGGCACATCAATGATGAGATCGCGGGTAGCCAGTACGCTCATCAGCGGCTCCGGTAGAGCAGAAACAGGAAGGTGGGCACGCCCAATAGCGCCGTAATGACCCCAACGGGCAGCTGTTCCGGGGCGATCATGGTACGCGCCAGGGTATCGGCCAACACCAACAGCGTGCCGCCCGCCAGTGCGCAGGCGGGCAGTATCAGCCGCTGGTCGTTGCCTAACAGCAGGCGCAGCATGTGCGGCACCACTAAACCAACAAACCCAATGCTGCCAGCCGTAGTGACTGCAGCGGCGGTCAGTAAGCTAGCGGCAACGTAGATACACCACTCCAGCGGCCGAACCGCCACGCCCAGCGCGGCGGCTTGCTGCGGGCCACGGGCCAGTACATTCAGGCTACGCCCAAGCGGAATCAACACCACGCAGGTGGCCAGTAACAGCAGTAACGGTGGCCAAGGCGTGCGCGAATAGGAGAGATCGCCCATCAGCCAGTAAAGCATGCCCGGCAGGCGCTCGGCGGGGCTCAACGCCAGCATCAGCGTAATCACTGCGCCCCACCCCGCGGCCACTACAACGCCGGTGAGCAGCAGCCGAGAAGGCGTCCAGCCGCCGCTGCCGTGGGCCAAACCGAAGACTAAAAATGTCGAAAATAGCGCGCCGCCAAACGCCGAACTTGAAATCGCCAGCCCGCCTAGCCCACCTAGCATGGCCGCCAGTGCGCCAATGGAAGCGCCGCCGGAAAGGCCCAGCACGTATGGGTCCGCAAGAGGGTTGCGCAGCAGCACCTGCATTAGCGCACCGGCTACTGCCAACAAACCGCCAACGGCAAACGCCGAGAGCGCCCTAGGCAAGCGCAGCTCCATCACCATAGTACGCGCGAGCGCATCGCCTTCGCCTTGCAACAAGGCCCAAATTTGCGCAGGAGAAATCTTAGCGCTGCCGACGCCAAGCGCTAAGAGTAGCGCTGCCAGCGCCGCTAGTAATAGCAGGCTAAGCGGGAGACCCAGGCGCGCTAGCATTAGCTGCGCCCACGTTTTTGGCGGGCGATGTCGAGCTTTTCACACAGGAGCTGTGTGCCTTCCATCAGGCGCGGCGTGGGCCGCTGAATCAGTGAAGGGGGCACAAAGAAGAGATTCTCCTCCGCAACCGCCTTCAAGTTAGGGTACTGCTCCCAATGCGTCAGCCAGTGGCGATTCTCTTCACCCATGCCACCGGCAATAATCGCTTCGGGATTGGCTGCCAACACGGCTTCATCGTCGATACGCGGCACAAGGCGCGTTTGCTCGCCAAACACATTCTTACCGCCACAAATCTCAACCACCTGGCCGATAAGGTGCTGGTCGTTAACACTCATTAACGGCTCGTCCCAGACTTGGTAGAAGGTAGGCACAGGTTCGCGGTCTCGATAGCGCTCTTCCAAGGCGTTCATGGTCGTACGGAAATTATCGGCCACCGCCTGCCCGGCCGCTTCCGTTCCTGCCAGCCGCGCCAAGCGTTCGATGGCGCTGGCCACGCCATCCATATCGCGAGGCTCTATATAGAACATCGGCATACCCAAGGCTTCGAGGGTTTCAAGCTGTTCAGCGGGGTTGCCGGTTACCCAGCCAATCACTAAATCCGGCGCCAAGCCAACCAGCTTTTCTAAATCAATTCGGGTGTGACTGCCCACCGATTCCACTTGTTTGGCTTCCGGCGGATAGTCGCTATACGAGACGACGGCGACCACCTGATCCCCAGCTCCAGCCGCATAGGTCAGCTCGGTTGCGCCAGGCGAGAGCGTGGCAATTCGCTGGGCAGCATTGTGAAGACAGACCTCACGGTCACGGTCATCCACTGCGCAGCGCGAGTCGTCGTTTGCCGGTGCAACCGTTGCCATGAATAGCAGCGCGAGGCCCAAGGCCCCGCGCGCTAATCCACTCTTTTTATTGACCAAAGTGAACACTCAAAAACCCTGCTCGGCCGGCGTTGATGTAGTCGCTCGTCGTTTCATACTCTTTATCAAAGGCATTTTCTACCGTAATACGCGCCGTCCAGAGTGGCGCAAACTGCCAGCCTGCACGCAGGTTAACCAGCCCATAGCCATTCAAACGCTCGGTATTAGCGGCATTATCGTAGCGGTGATTCTGCGCCACTAAGGAACCACCCAGCGACCAATCGCCAAGCTCGCGATCGGCATCCAAACGTACACTTTGGGTGGCGCGACGGGCTAGTCGATTGCCGGTATCCTGGTCTTCTGGGTCCAGGTAGGTAAACGCAGCTTGCAGAGTCCAATCGCTGATTTCGACACCACTGGAAAGCTCAGCACCGCGAATACGCGCATGATTGACGTTTTGCGGCGCCCATAATCCGCTGGGCGTCGGTGCCCAGGCAATCAGGTCATCGTAGTCGTTTTGGAAGGCGGCCAAGTCCCAGAACCACTGGCTGTATTGGCCGCGAACACCTACCTCAACAGTTTCAGACGTTTCAGGATTGAGATCAGGATTGCCCGAATTCGGCCAATAAAGGTCATTAAAACTTGGCGCTTTAAAGGCGGTGCCTACGCTAGCGCGCAGCGTATGATAATTATCCAGGTCGTAACCCAACGCCAAACTGCCGGTGACTTCATCGCCATAAGCTTCGTTGTCGTCGTAACGCAGGCTTGCTTGAATGGCGAACGGCGAAAAGTCGAGTAGCCCTTGCGTAAATACAGCAGTGTTATCGCGGCTGGTGACATCAAAATCGTTGGTGCTTGAAACGCGGTCTTCGCTGATTTCAGCGCCAGCGATCAATTCATGAGCGCCAAACTGAAAATTGTTCTGCCAGCGCGCGGTTTGGGTGCGGGTGTCAATCACCGAGCCACCGAAATTATCGATGGTGTCCAGCTCATCACGAGCTTCGCTAAGCGTTAGGCGACTTTGCCAGGTATCGGTAACTGGCAGCTCGCCATAAATACCCGCCACCTGCTGGACGAAGTCATTCTCACCGCCATCATATTCGTTGTTACCGCGAGCGCGCAGCGCCAGCACACCAACTTCAGCACCGCTTTCAAAGGTATGCGCAACACGGGCCAGCGCAGAGGTGTTGTCGTAGCCTTTGTCTTCACCACCCCGTCGAATGGGCTGGCCGTCGGTATTGAAATGACTACCGGCAAAGCTGTAGCGCGTGCCTCCCTCGCGTCCCGAAACACCTGCGCTTAACCGCTGGGTATTGAATGAACCACCGCCGACGGAGATTCTCGGTTGCGGGCCCTCTTCGTCACCATCAGGCGTAAAAAGCTGAATAACACCGCCGACCGCATCTGCACCGTAAAGGCTACCCCGTGGGCCGCGCACGATTTCCGCGCGATCAAACATGCGCGGGTCTAAGTACTGAAATGCGGCACTGCCCGCCGTAGCGGAGCGCAGGCGAATGCCATCAATCATTAGCACGGAGGCATCGCTGGGCGCACCGCGCAGGTAAACACTGCTGCTTTTGCCAAAGCTGCCGTTGCTAGTGACATCAACGCCCGGCTGGCCGCGCAGAAGATCCGTCAAACTGGTGGGGTCTTGGCGGCGAAAAGTGGCTTCATCCAATACGCTAACGGAAGAGAGACTCTCATTGGCGGTACGAGGGGCTAACGCAGCAGTCACAACGACAGGATCTAGCGCGGCTAATTCGGTCGTCGCTTCGGCATATTGGGCCTGGGCAGAAAAGGAGATGGCTAGCGGTAACGCAGCCATACAAAACGCCGCCCGTTTGGCGGTGGTGTGAAAACGGTGGTTCATGTGAGATCCCTTGCTCGTCGTGCTCACCCGCACAACGCAGTTTTTTTGACCGAGCGCGGGGCAAAAACAAGGGAGTAACGATAGCGTTGCGCTACCGTTCACTGCCCTAAGAACGCCCTCCGCGTCTCGGCATGGTGTGGTTCAGTTAGAACCATTACTCTCGGGCCGGTCTCCGGGCTGACGAGCGAAAGGTGTCTCTAGCAAACAGAGCCACTCTTTTCCGAACGACCACCTTCCCGTGCGTGAGCACAGTGGCGTATTGGCCGTTCTTATCTCGATCACCGTTGCGGGGGCAGCGTTGGAATCACGCGAGGCGTTCACCAACTTCCCGTTTCACTAGCGGCTTTATCCACCGCCAGCACCTAAGAGTGGGCGTAAGCTAGCAACTTGCCCAAGAGAGGTCAATTGAAAGGGCGGTCAATTTTGCTATTGCAGAAACTGTAATCTATAAACTACATTAAATGGATGGCTGACATAAAGCAGGCAGACACTTTCCGGAAGTGGGAAAGCAAACTCAAAGATTCACGTGCTAAAGCTACTATCGCTGCGCGTATCTTTCGCCTAGCCAATGGCCTAGCTGGTGATGTACAGCCAGTCGGCCAAGGCGTAAGTGAGCTACGCATTCATTATGGGCCTGGCTATCGGGTCTACTTCTTTAAGCGCGACGATGAATTTATTTTATTACTGTGTGGCGGTAACAAAAGCACGCAACAGAAAGATATAGACACAGCTCATCGCCTTGCGAAGGCATGGAGGTAAACATGAGCGAACAACTTTACGATTACGATCCCGCGGCAGCGCTGGATAACGAAGAAGCCATTGCGATATTTTTATCAGATGCTTTTGAAACCGGTGATGCCAGCTACATTGCAAAAGCTGTTGGTGTAGCCGCCAGAGCGAAAGGCATGTCTCAACTGGCAATTGAAACTGGCTTGCCACGCGAACAGCTTTACCGCTCTTTTGGCGAATCGGGTAACCCCACACTCAAGACAATGTTAGCGGTAACCCGTGCTCTAGGGGTGGATCTCACCACCCGACCCCACAAACCAGCGGCTTAGCCTGCTAGTCCCTAAATGCTATTTTCAGCGACTGACTCGTCAGCTACTTGAGCGCCATCACCAACCCATGGCGCACATACCATACCTCTTCAGCTTGGGCGGTGGCGTCTTGGGTGAACCAGCCATTGAGATCACGCAGGCGCCGCTGCTCTGGTTCCATGGGCACAACCCCACGGCCAACGTCGGTGGCGATAATGATTAACGCCGCGTTTAACTCGTCGGCGCGCTGGCAAAGCTGGATCATATCGCGCTGCCACTGCTGGCGCAGGGCATCGTTATCATCACGTTCAAGTGCTACGCCAAGCCACTCAAGCACGCCAGTGATAATCAGCGGCGTATTGGCTACTAGCGCTTGCTGGCTATCGATGAAAGGCTGCGCAGTATCAAGCCGCCACCACTGCGCTTCGGGAAAGCGAGCAATTACGGCGTCGCGTTTGCCAGCGCAGGCACCGCCGATGAAGAGCTGCATTGCCATTCCCCTTTGCCATGTTCGTCTTTTTGATAAATAAGCTGCCAACGCCTGCCTTGCGCTTGAAGCACGGTACCCTCCCAGAAGTGGATCGTCTCAAAGCGGCGACGTAGCTCACGGATCACGCCGCCGTGGGTCACTGCCAATACTTTTTTGTGGCCACTGGCGCGGGCATTAACCGCTAGGTCATGCAGCCAAGCGTCTAAACGCTCACGCAGTTGAGCCGCCGATTCGCCCCCAGGAATTTGCAGTTCGCCCACGCTATCAATCCAGGCACGGTAGTGCGGCAAGTCTTTTAGCTCGTCGTACACCTTGCCTTCGTACTCGCCAAAATCGAGTTCCCGCAGGCGTGGTTCAAGAGTGAGTGGCACGCCAGCCTTGGTGACTTCTGTCCACGCCAGGGTTTGTTGGCAGCGGTCAAGGTCGCTTGAGTAGATAGCATCAAACCGCTCATCCACCAACGCGTCGCGCAGTGCTAGAAGCCCAACTTCAGCGTCAGGAAACAGCAGCGGAATATCGCGCTGGCCTTGATAACGACGCTCTAAATTCCAAGCGGTGATACCGTGGCGAACTGCCACCAGCTCCACAGTAAGATCAGTAGCCAAAGCTCTCCTCCTTCAATGGTGGCGCCCACCATATCGCCGTTCATTCCGTTAAACAGTCGCAACATTAGCCAGCGGATTAGTAACACAAAAACAGTGACCGTTAGCACCATCAACACTATCGCGGGCGCTAGCAGTGCTATCAGCAAGACCGGCACCAACGCAAGCGCCACATCCTGGCCGCTAAGCGACTGCTGCCAGCTCCAGGCCAAGCCCTTCGGTTGTGCGCAGGGAGTCAGCACCAGTAATGCCACGCCTGCCCAGCGCCCTAGCGCGGGGACTATTAATAGCCACCACCAGGGTGCGTGATAAGCCAGCAATGCCCACAGCAGCACGGCCTTCCAGGCAAGCAGAAACACCAGCGCCAACATACCAAAACTGCCGATTTGCGGGTCTTTCATGATTTCCCAACGACGCGCCAGGGGCTGATTACTGCCCAGCGCATCGGCGATATCCATTACGCCGTCTAAATGCAGCCCACCCGAAATAGCCACCCAAATGCTTAGCAATGTCAGCGCAGTAATCGGGGCGGGAACGTTTTGCATTCCGAACGCGACTACCGCTAGCACGGCACCAATCAACAGCCCCACTAACGGATAGGCGCGTACTGCCCAGCGTCGGTTTTCTGGAATCCAAGGAGCAGCGACGGGAATAGGAATTCGCGTTAGAAACTGTAGCGCCAGCAAAGCACCATACAGCGCATTTTTCACACGCATCTCTCCTTATTTCGCTTCCACTCGATAGCACGGCCAGCTATTACTTCTATTACCGAGTCCGCCTCTTTCGCTAGCCAGCGGTGAACGCGTTGAAGAAACGCCAGATAGCGCCAGGTTTCAGCATCCGAGGGCGGAAGCGCTTCGTTGATATCATTGGAGACAATCACTAGATAGAGGCTACGCGCTCGGACATCAACAAGTGTGCTTGCCAGCAGCGCCAGCCCTTCCTCTTCGCTGAGCTCACTGGCGTACAGCACCTGGCTGGCCCAGAGCGTTAAGCAATCCAGCAGCACGGCGCTACCCTTTGGCACTTTGGCGATCGCTTGATCAATGACAAGTGGCTCTTCCAGTGTTTTCCAATGAGCGCTCTGCCACTCCTCTTGTCTGGATTGACGATGACGGGCCACGCGCGCGGCCATTTCGGCGTCGTATACGTTTGCGGTGGCTAAGTAGTAACAGGGCAAACTGCCCGCTGCATTCACCACCTGCTGCTCGGCAACATCGCTTTTACCAGAACGCGCACCACCGCTAACGAAGACAATCATTCAGCACCTTTATCAAGCGTCGATTGGCGGGCTCATCGCGTAGCGCCACTCGCAGCCATTCGCCATTAAGCCCGGCAAAGTTATGCGTATGGCGCACCAGTACGCCCCGGCGCAACAGGCGCTCAAACAGTATGTCGCTAGTGATACCGCTTGCACGCTGTTCAGCCCCAGGGCGGAGCAGGAAAAAACACGCTTGGCTAGGCACCACTTCCAGCCCCAATTGAGCGAGCGCTTGTGCCATGCGTGGGTGCTCACTGGTCAACCATCGCTGAGTGCGCCGGGTAAACGCATCATCCGCCAGCAGCGGCGCTACCAGTTCCGCCGCCAGGTGATTAACGCTCCATGGCGGTTGGTGAGCCTGTACCGCTTGAACTGTGGCCGCATCCGCCAGCAGGTAGCCCAGCCGGAGACCCGGTAGGGTATAAAATTTGGTCATGGAGTGCAGTAGAACGAGATGCGGATAGCGCGCCAATAACGTTGTCAGCGATGCCTCATCTTGGCTGTTACCCACCACCATATCGATAAAAGCTTCATCGACCACCACGCGACAATTCAGAGCAGCGGTGCGCTCCAGCAAAACCACCATGGTCGAGAAGTCGATAAGCGTCGCGGTAGGATTATTGGGTCGGCATAGAAACAGCACATCGGTGTCGCTTAACGCAGCCATCAGCGCATCAATCTCCAGGCTAAAATCCAATGAAGACAGCGGAATCTCGTTGATCGAAAGCCGATGGGCGCGACAGGCGCGGGCATACTCGCCAAAGCTCGGGGTCAATATGGCGGCTCGCTTACCCGCATGTAACGCAGCGGTCAGAAAGATGGCCTCGGCACCGCCGTTGGTCAGCAACACCTGTTCAGGCTGAAGCTGGTGATGGGCGGCGATGGCCTGACGAGCAGCGGGATAATCGGGCGATGGGTAATGATCAAGGCCCGCTAGCTGCCGCGTTAGCCAATCGCGCACCCACGCGGGCGGCCCCAGCGGGTTGAGATTGGCGCTAAAATCGTCCAGACGGTGATCGGCAGGCAAACCGAAGTGCGTTAGCAGCGTCTCGGCCTGGCCGCCATGCTTGGGCCATGCAGAGCTGGGTAATGGAGAGCTGGTCCATTGAGAGCCGGGGCATGCGGGCGTACTCATAGCAATCCTCGCAGAATAAACATCAGTCCAGCCATCACGAGCACCGACAGCAACATAAAGAGTAGCCAGGCGCCGTGCATCAAACGGAGAGTAGCGCCGATATGAGCAACACGCAGCTTCTCAAGTGGCTCGCCCAGGGTCGCACGGTGAGAAGCCACGCCTTGATAGAAGTTGGTGCCGCCCAACTGCACCCCCAAAAGCCTCGCTACCATGGCTTCCGGCCAACCAGCGTTCGGGCTGGGATGGCGTGGCGCATCCCGACACGTGCCACGTAGCGCATCTTTCCAGCGTAACGTTAAAACAGTAAAAGTGCTCAGCAGCAGGCCAGCGAGCCATAGACACAGCGCGGTTAAGCGTGCGGGTAGCCAGTTAGCCACATCGTCCAGCTTGGCAGAGGCAAAACCAAAATCAGCATAACGCTGGTTTTTATAGCCGACCATCGAATCCAGAGTATTTACCGCCTTATACGCCAGCGCTAGCGGTGCCCCGCCAATAAGAGCAAAAAACAGCGGCGCAGTGATGCCATCCACGGTGTTTTCAGCCACGGTTTCCACAGTGCCCCGGGTGATTTCCGCTTCGTCCAAGCGATGGGTGTCGCGGCCAACAATCATGCCCAGCGCTTGACGTGCGGCGGGCAAATCGCCCTTGGTCAGCGGCTCTACCACAGCGCGGGCCGCATCGCCCAAACCTTTGATCGCCAGTGTCGTGGAGAGCAGCCAGAGTTCAGCGACCAATGCCAGCCCAGGGTGCAACTGCGTCAACACTGCTAGTAACAGCCAGCTGATACTCCACACGCCGCCTACCACGATGAGCGTCAGCAGGAAGCCGCACACTCTACGCTGCTGCGCAGTCCCGAGATTCCAAAGCTGTTCAAAACGACTGATAAACCGCCCGATCAGCACCACTGGATGCGGTATTGAGCGCGGATCGCCAACGATTAAATCAATCACAATCGCCAGGGCGACCAGGATGATGCCTGTTAATTCGAAAGGCGCGCTCATACTAATCCTTCGCTAGAGCAAGCTAGCGAGTTTAGCGTTGCCTGATACACCGCTCTTCCAATTGCTCGGCCAAGTGGTGTGCCGGAACCTGCATACGGGGTTTGCATCCCTTGCTGAGTGGCCGCCACACAGACACAGTCCGTAGAGGTGCCTGTGGCGGCTGTACCGCTATACGTATCGATAATGCCAGCCTTATAGAGCGCTTGAACCTTGGCCTCTGTTATCGACAAGCACGCGTTTACTAGCGCGCCGTCAGTTAATTGGGCATCGACAAACACAAACACATTGATAGTGCCTGCCACTAGTCGGGGGTCTTGCGAGTGAGGCGCAGTGATATCCACCGCATTGCCTGTCCCCGCCGTCACCAGCGCCATCACGCCATGCTCGCGCTGCGCCAATGGCATGCTGACGATGGAGGCACTGCTTAAACGGACGGCGGTCATCATGGCAATTGACGAAGAAGGTAATCCCTTGGTATCCAGCCAGCCTATTAGATCCGCCCTAGGGGTACGCCCATCGTAATGTTTATCAACATGAAAGTTGGCAAAGTAATGCGTAGTGCCAAAGCCATCGCCTATCAGCGCGCTGCTTAGTGTGCGCAGCGGCACCTGAGAGGTTATCGCCAAGCAGTGCTCGCTTTGCGAGAGCGTTAATGGCTGGTTAAAAGGAAGCGTTTTCGGCATGCTCAACAGTGTGCTCATAGTGCAGCTTTATCGCTAACACCGGCATCGGTAAACGTGGCCATTTCTGCCATCATCGCTGTGGCCGCCTGCAGCAAGGGGTACGCCAGCGCCGCGCCGCTGCCCTCGCCTAGCCGCATGCCCATATCCAGCAGCGGCTTGGCGTCTAGCGCACGTAACGCGACATCGTGCCCCGGCTCTTGGGAACGATGGCCAAAAATCAAGTAGCCGCGCACTGCGGGACACATTCGACAGGCGGTGAGTGCGGCGACGGTAGCGATAAAGCCATCCACAATCGCAGGCAACCGATGCGCTGCTGCCGCTAAATACGCGCCGGTCATGGCGGCGATCTCCAGCCCGCCCAGCTTGGTCAACACCTCTAAGGGTGCCTGTGAATCAGCATTGCGCGCCGCGATGGCACGCTCAATGACGGCCACTTTATGGGTTAGCTGCTGTGGGTAAATGCCCGTGCCAGCGCCCACTAGGCTTGCTACCGGCTCGCCGGTTAACACTGCTAACATGGCGCTGCTGGCGGTGGTGTTGGCAATACCCATCTCCCCGACTATAAGGCACTTTGCCCCCGCCTTTATTGCCCGCTCTACCGCCACCACGCCTGCATTAATGGCCTCTGCTGCCTGCTCAGGCTGCATCGCATCTTCTATCGCCATGTTGGCGGTACCGCGGGATACCTTGGCATTCACCACACCAGCTGCCGTGATATCGCTCGCCACGCCGACATCCACCACTTCAACACGCGCGCCAATCTGCCGGGCAAACACGTTAACCGCCGCGCCGCCCTGGGCAAAGTTAGCCACCATCTGAGCAGTCACCGCTTGCGGAAAGGCTGAAACACCCTCCGCGGCAACGCCGTGATCGGCGGCAAACACAATCACGGCCGGCGGTATTACGCTGGGCTTCAGTTCGCCAGTGATAGCGCTAAGCTGAATGGCTAATGTCTCTAGGGCACCTAAGCTGCCCGGCGGCTTGGTCAAGGTATCCAAGTAGCGACGCGCTTGCTCACCTGCATGAAAATTAACTGGCTGGATGTCGTCAAGAATCGTGTGCATGCAGGCTCCGGCTTGGTGAATAAACAATAAATATTAAACGTAGCGCGCAAAAGGGTAGCAAAAGCCTGAGTGCTATACTTGCTATTTCACTGGTGGCTCTACCAAGCTGTTGGGGTTCTTTGGATTCACCCGCGCATTTGCGGGAAAAATTCGACGCCCCATATTCGGGTAATAAAACTACAATTATGGTTTTTATTGCCGTAAAGTCTCTTATATCGACACTAAAAAATGTAAAATAACTACATGTGTTACACACCGTCTTTATCATGCAGAGGTCCCTATGCCGAGCCCAACACCTGCCACACTAAACCCCACCGTTGCTGAGGTTACCCAGCGCATCCGTGAGCGCTCCAAGCACCGGCGTGCCCTCTATGAATCTCATATGGCTGACCAGCATAAGCAAGGCGTACATCGCGGTGAGCTTTCCTGCGGTAACCTCGCGCACGGTTTTGCAGGTTGTGATGTGCCTACCGATAAAGGCCGACTAAAGTTAACCAATAGTGCCAACTTGGGCATCATATCGTCCTATAACGATATGCTTTCAGCCCACCGGCCATTTGAAGACTACCCTGCCGCTATAAAAGAAGCCGCACGTGGCATGGGCTCAACCGCTCAGTTTGCTGGCGGTGTACCCGCCATGTGCGACGGTGTTACCCAAGGTCAACCGGGCATGGAGCTATCGCTCTTCTCCCGTGATGTGATCGCCATGGCAACCGCGGTTGCGCTTTCCCATAATATGTTTGATGCAGCGCTGTATTTAGGTATCTGCGATAAAATCGTGCCAGGTCTCTTTATTGGTGCCGCACGCTTTGGCCATCTACCCGCTATTTTTGTCCCCGGCGGCCCCATGACAACAGGCCTGCCTAACGATGAAAAGGCTAGAGTCCGTCAGCTTTACGCAGAAGGAAAAGTCGGTCGCGATGAGCTTTTAGAGGCCGAATCACAGTCGTATCACAGCCCTGGCACCTGCACCTTCTACGGCACTGCCAACTCCAACCAGCTGATGATGGAGATGATGGGTCTGCACCTGCCCGGCGCCTCCTTTGTTAACCCAGGCACGCCGCTGCGCGAAGCACTTACCCGTTACGCCACTGAACAAGCGATTCGCAATACCGAGCAAAGCGGCAACTACCGCCCGTTCTACAAGCAGATTGACGAACGTGCGATCGTTAACGCTATCGTAGGTTTACTGGCCTCCGGCGGGTCTACCAACCATACCCTGCACTTGGTTGCCATGGCGGCGGCGGCGGGCATTACCATTAACTGGGACGACTTCACGGACCTCTCCGCCGTGGTACCCAGCATGACCCGCATCTACCCCAATGGCCAAGCGGATGTTAACCACTTCCAGGCCGCTGGCGGCATGAGCCTGCTGATTCGTGAGCTACTCGAGGCTGGGCTTATCCACGGGGATATTCCCACTGTCTTTGGCACCGATATGTCGGCCTACACTCAAGAGCCTTTCCTTGAAGAGGGTAAGCTTACCTGGAGAGAAGGACCGGCCACGAGCCATGACACAGACGTCCTGCGCCCGGTTCGCAATCCCTTCTCGCCCACCGGCGGGCTTACCGTGCTTGACGGCAACCTGGGCCGCGGCGTGATTAAAATCTCGGCAGTAAAACAGGATCATCGCGTCATTGAAGCACCGGTACAGCTGTTTGATGATCAAAATCAGGTAAAAGCGGCGTTTGAATCCGGCCAGCTTGATCGTGATGTGATTGTGGTGGTGCGCTTTCAGGGGCCCAAAGCCAACGGCATGCCTGAACTACACAAGCTCACCCCGTTCTTGGGTGTGCTTCAAGACCGCGGCTATAAAGTTGCCCTGGTTACGGACGGGCGTATGTCTGGGGCGTCGGGCAAGGTTCCGGCCGCTATCCACGTAACGCCAGAGGCCGTTGACCGTGGGCCGCTCTCGAAACTTAAGGATGGCGATATCGTCCGCCTGGATGCCGATAGCGGAGAGCTAAACGTATTAATAGACGCCGCAAAATTCAATGCCCGTCCATGCGCCGAAGCCAATCTGGAACACAACCACTTTGGCATGGGCCGTGAGCTCTTTGGCGGCTTCCGCCACCTGGCCACCAAGGCCGAAGAGGGAGCGGGCGTATTTGGTGGTTTCGAGGCAGAAGTACTAGCGCGGGAGCTGGAAAAAATCGAACAGGAGGACCAATGAGCCGACCGGCCCTCATTGGCGACATAGGTGGCACCAATGCACGCTTGGCGTTAGTCACGCCAGGCGAGATCACGCCGCACGATATTGTGAATCTTCCCTGCGCTGACTACCCCGGCGTTATTGAAGCGGTGCAGGATTATTTACAGCGTGTCGGTGCTACCGGCGATAAAGCGCCTCAAGAAGCGTGCTTAGCCTTTGCTTGCCCCGTTCACGCTGAGCGGGTCAAGATGACCAATAACCACTGGGAATTTTTAAAAAGCGAGGTTCAGCAAACGCTGAACCTCGCTGTTTTTAAAGTCATTAACGACTTCACCGCCCAGGCGCTGGGTGTGCCTCATGTCGCTGCCAGTGAATTGGTCGAAGTCCAGCCAGGCAAGTCACAAGCGCACGCCACACGCCTTGTCATCGGGCCTGGCACAGGGCTAGGCGTTGCCGGGGTATTCCCCGGCCAGCGCGCCTGGATTCCACTGCCTACTGAAGGCGGCCATGTTACCTTCGCGCCCACGGATGATACCGAGCGAGCGATTGTGGATGTGTTTAAACAGCGTCGTCCACGAATCAGTGTAGAGCGGGTCTTATGCGGCCAGGGCTTGTTAGAACTTTATCAAGCCTACTGCACGTTTGAAGGTGCTGAACCACGCTTAGCTAGCCCGGCGGATGTCACAAAAGCCGCTAATGTAGGCGATAGCCTCGCCACTGCCGCCCTGCTGCGTTTTCTAAAAATTCTGGGCGATGTATGCGGCGACGCCACCTTGACCATGGGCGCGAGGGGCGGTGTTTATCTGTGCGGGGGCATCCTGCCGCGCCTGCTAGATTGGCTACCCAAAAGCGAACTGCGCGCCGCTTTTGTCAATAAAGGACGCATGGGTGCTTATAATGCCGATATCCCCATTTGGGTGGTCACCGCCCCATGGACAGGCTTATTAGGCGCCGCTGAGGCACTGCATAACGAAGAGGTTTTTTAATAACATTTCTAGCACCTCTAACAACACTCCTAACAACACCAATACGGAACCTGCTATGCCCGCCGCCATTTTTGATGTGCCGTTTTTACTCGGCATGATGCGCCTGCACGAAGCACCTGCCATGCACGAACCTGAGCGATTAGCAGAATGGATTGAAGCGCGCCTGGAACAAGGCCTTAACTGGTTTGACCATGCAGACATTTACGGCAGCGGCCAAGGGGAGATACTGTTTGGTGACGCTCTGCGGGCGCGACCTGCTCTGGCTCAACGAGTCAATATCGTCACCAAAGCGAGTATTGCTAACGACAACCCCGCCCCCGGTTCGGGCAAGGTAAAGCACTACAACGCCAGCCCTGCTTATCTTAATAGCGCCATTGATGGCTCACTTGCGCGTTTGAATGTCGAACGTCTCGATCACTTCCTAATTCACCGCCCCGATCTACTGATGAATGCGGAAGCGACCGGCCGGGCGCTGGACGACGCCATTGACGCCGGCAAAATTGGCGCAGCAGGTGTTTCCAACCATTTGCCCAGCCAGTGGCGGCGCTTGCAGGGCGCCATGCATCACCGCTTATCAGCTAACCAAATCGAGCTCTCGATTGCCCACACAGCGCCACTGTTTGACGGCAGCTTTGATGATCTCTGTGCCGAAGGCCACGCGCCCATGGCATGGTCACCTTTGGCAGGTGGGCAGTTAATGCATGGCGCCGTTGGCGAATGTTTGGATAAGTGGGCAACAGAGCTTGATAGCACCCCTAGTGCTTTAGCGCTGGCATGGCTGCGCAGTCTTCCTAACTCGCCAGTACCGGTAATTGGCAGCGTTAAACCTGACCGAATCAACGACATGCTTAAAGGCCCTGCCACGCTACCTAGGGAAGCCTGGTATGAATTGCTAGAAGCCGCCCGCGGCCACTGCGTGGCATAAGGCTATTTGTATAAAACGACGCGGTACAAAACAACTATTACGTTAATTACACTAAGGAGCCACTGATGACGCCAATCATCGCCTTTGGGGAAGCACTGGTGGATATGCTCTCCAGCCGTCTAGGGGCGGCAAAGGATGCACAGGAAACCTTTACGCCCTACGCCGGTGGTGCTCCCGCTAATGTGGCGGTCGCCTGCGCTCGTTTAGGCGTACCCAGCCAGTTTCTAGGCATGGTGGGCGACGATACGTTTGGTCACTTCATCGTGCGCGAACTCAACAGTCACGGCGTCGACACCAGCGGCGTGGTATATACCCGAGAAGCCCGTACAGCGCTGGCGTTCGTTTCCCGGGATGACCAGGGCGAACGCACTTTTGATTTTTATCGCCCACCCGCGGCTGATCTGCTTTATCGTCTTGAGCACCTACCCCACGGTGTCTTTGAGAACCCCGCTATTTTACACCTGTGTAGCAACAGCCTGACCGACCCTGAGATTGCCGATGTCACCCTAGCAATGGCCACCATGGCCAAACGGGCAGGTTGCCTGGTCAGCGTAGACGCCAACCTGCGTCACAATTTATGGCCCGGTGGCGAAGCGGATGCCAGCTTAGTCACGCAGCTGCTAGACGGCGCTGAGCTGCTCAAGCTCTCACAGGAAGAGCTTGATTACTTGCGTGCCGACCACCCTGCGGAGTCGTGGCTTTCAGAGCGGCTAGCGGCAGGGGTAAAAGTTATCTTAATCACCGACGGCCCCAACGATGTCGTACTGAAAGGCGTCGGTATCGACCAGCGAATTGCGCCACCCAAAGTGGAAGCAGTCGATACCACCGCGGGTGGCGACGCTTTCATTGGCGGGCTGCTGGCGGAACTCTCGGCCCACGGCATTAATGAGAATTGGCACAACGATAGCGACTTTCTGCGGCGTGCAGTGGATACCGCCTGCCGCTGCGGTGCGCACGCCGTCACTCGGCCGGGCGCCTACGCCGCACTGCCGACCCGAGCCGATATTGCTTAGTCAGTAAAAACACATAAGCATTAATTAAATGGCGCGCCTGCTTCAGACGCGCCATTTTTTTGTCCGCGCGAGGGGTCACTAAACACCCTGTTAGCTCGTACTTATGTCTAATCTGGCTTGCTTGTAGAAATGTCAGACATTTAATAGACTGAGGGTAATACGGCCATTGACGAGATCCGCCATGACGTTGGACGCTCTACCGCCCCACCAGGGGGGCGCTGAACAGTTAGCGTGCCTACTCGCCCAGGCGCTGCTGACAGGCCATTGGCAGCCGGGTGATACCTTCCCCCGCGAGCTTGATATCGGTAAACACTTTGCGGTGAGCCGCAATCAGGTACGCAATGCGCTGACCAGCCTCTCCGCGGCAGGGCTACTGGAACGTACGGCGGGTCGGGGCACGCTGGTGCGCGAAATGGGCGACTGGCACCTGCTCGACCCGCTGATGAGCGAATGGATGACCGGCCTGGTCAATCTTGACCCTCAGCTGGTACGGGCTATTTACGCCTTTCGTTTTTCTGCCGAACCAGTAGTCGCCGGGCTCGCCGCCCAGGCCGCTGAAGCTGAAGACCTCGAACGCTTAGAGCGCGCCTTTGCGGGTATGGAAAACACCGCAGGCAGCGTTGATGCGCGCGATGAGCATGCGGAATACGACGTTGCCTTTCACGATGCCACCTATCGCGCTAGTCACAATTTAGTCTGGCGACAAATGGGGCATTTACTGCGCCCATCTATCATGGCGTTGATTCATGGCTCTCAACACCGTACTGACACCTTGGACGACAGCCTCGCCCGCCATCGTCAAGTACTTGACGCTATTCGCCATCGCGATGCCAGCGCTGCAGAAACCGCCGCCAGAGAAGTGCTGCGCCGCACCGCCATTGACCTTGGCATTGTTAGCTAACATTACTCAATAAATATTTCCTATCCAAAAGGATGACCGGACATGAAAATTACCAAGCTCAAAACCTGGCAAGTTCCTCCGCGCTGGCTGTTTCTCAAAATCGAGACTGACGAAGGCTGCTACGGTTGGGGAGAACCGGTGATTGAAGGCCGCGCCGCAACCGTTGAAGCCGCCGTGCACGAGCTTTCCGACTACCTGATCGGCCAGGACCCGCACCGAATCGAACACCTCTGGAACATCATGTATCGCGCCGGATTCTACCGCGGTGGCCCTATTCTGATGAGCGCGATTGCCGGTATCGATCAGGCGCTATGGGACCTTAAAGGTCGCGATCTGGGTGTGCCCGTTCACCAGCTGTTAGGCGGCGCCGTACGCGACAAAATGCGCATGTACGCCTGGACCGGCGGCGATCGACCAAGCGACGTGGGCGCTGGTGCCAAGGCCTTGGTCGAAAAAGGCTTTACTGCCTTCAAAATGAACGGTACGCCCGAACTGCAAATCGTCGACTCCCATCGCAAGATTGATGAAGCAGTAGCACGAGTCGCGGAAGCGCGAAACGCCGTGGGCCCGGATGTCGGCATTGGGATCGACTTTCATGGCCGTGTGCATCGGCCAATGGCCAAAGCATTGCTGCGCGAGCTGGAGCCTTTTCACCCGATGTTCGTGGAAGAGCCGGTCGCCCCGGAGCACTTGCCTTGCCTGAAGGATATTGCCGGTGGCCTGGGTTACCCGCTAGCCACCGGGGAACGGCTACACACCCGCTTTCAGTTCCGCGACCTGCTGGCCGACGGCATGATCGACATTATTCAACCGGATATTTCCCATTGCGGCGGTATCAGCGAAGGTCTAAAAATCGCTGCTCTGGCATCCGCTTATGACGTCGCCTTAGCGCCCCACTGCCCGCTCGGTCCGTTAACTCTGGCCGCATCACTACAGCTGGATGCAGTCAGCCACAACGCCTTTATTCAAGAACAGAGCATGGGCATTCACTACAACCAGGGCAACGATGTCCTCGACTACCTGGTCGATAAATCTGCTTTGGCCATTGAAGACGGTTTCTGCGCCATTCCCCAGGGCCCAGGCCTGGGTGTCGAGATCAACGAGGAGTTCGTTGAGGAGCGCGCCAAGGTGGGCCACCGCTGGCGTAACCCGGTTTGGACACATGAAGATGGCTCTATTGCGGAGTGGTAAGCCATGGGATCAACCAAGATGAGTGAAACACCAGAAACAGCACATCAGTTAACCTGGATTGCCGTGGACTGGGGCTCTAGCAACCTGCGCGCCTGGGGGCTGGATCAACACGATGAAGTGATTGCCCAAGCCAACAGCGATAAGGGCATGCTGGCGCTTAAGGCCAACGAGTACGAAGCCGAGCTGTTAAGACTGGTGGGCGGATGGTTGCCCGCTTCCGGCAAAACGGATGTAATGGTGTGTGGAATGGCAGGCGCCCGCCAGGGCTGGCTGGAGGCCGCCTATTTACCGGTGCCAACGCGGCTTGATCAACTTAGCCAGGGGGCGGTGACGCCAACGCTTTCGGGCAATCGGCTGCGTGTTTATCTGCTGCCTGGTTTAAGCCAAACCCGCAGTGCCTCCAGCCACTTTGATGTGATGCGCGGTGAAGAGACTCAGTTGGCAGGCCTCATCGCCAACACTCCCGACTTTTCTGGCCTTGCCTGTTTGCCCGGCACCCACGCTAAGTGGGCTACCCTTGAATCAGGCACCGTTACTCAGTTCACGACCTATTTGACCGGTGAGCTGTACCAGCTATTGGCTAACCAATCGGTGCTAAAGCATTCCGTTTCATCACCTTCTGCGGCCAGTAACGACCTTAACGATCCGACTTACCGTGAGGCCTTTACTTCGGCAGTCAGAGAAACAAACGAAGCACCCGAACTGTTTAGCAGCCGTCTGTTCGGCCTGCGCGCGCAAGATTTACTCGATGGTCGGTTACCCGCTGGCGACACGCGTGGTGCGGTATTGGCGGCCAGGCTCTCTGGACTCGCCATTGGCCTTGAGCTTGCTGGCGCCTGCCGTGAGTGCCCCACCGATAAGCCCATCATGCTGATTGGCAACCAAGCGCTTAGTCAGCGCTATACGCTGGCGCTCAATGCTATCGGCTATCAGACGCAGCATGTGGATGGCGACACAGCCGTGTTAGCTGGACTTCGCCTCGCCCATCACGCGTTAAAATAATTTAAGCATGGAGAAATTGCCTATGTCGCTGCCCCTGATTGGTATTTTACGCGGTGTAACGCCTGATGAGGCTGTGGATATCGCGGAAGCGGTACTGGCTGCGGGTATCACCCAGATCGAGGTGCCGCTTAATTCACCCAACCCGCTGGAGAGCATTCGCCGTTTGGTAGACGCCTTTGGCGATCGCGCAGTGATTGGTGCAGGCACGGTACTTACTCCCGCCCAGGTACGTGATGTTCATGCTGCTGGGGGGCGTTTAATCGTTTCCCCTAACTGTCGGCCGGCGGTGATTGAAGAGACACATAGGCTGGGTATGGCGAGCTGGCCGGGCATTGTCACCCCCTCCGAAGCCTTCGATGCGCTGGATGCAGGTGCTACCGGCCTTAAACTCTTCCCCGCGGTGCAAGTCGGTTTAGAAGGTATGAAAGCGGTGCGTGCGGTACTGCCAACTGGCACACTTCTGTATGCCGTTGGCGGCGCGGGCGTCGATAACTTCGCCGAATGGCGCGCCGCGGGTGTTGATGGTGCAGGCCTGGGTAGCGCGCTATATAAACCCGGCCAAAGCGCAGCTCAGGTAGGCCAACAGGCTCAAGCCCTGGTTGATGCCTGGTTAGCCGGAGAACAATAAGGAGAACAAACAACAATGAATACAGACATGAGCGTTTCGACGCGGCGGGCCGAGTTAGCGATCGATTGCCGCTGCACCTTGGGTGAAGGCCCGCAGTGGGATGCCAGCCATCAGCGCCTTTATTGGTGCGATATTCTTGAAAAGCAGCTGCACTGGCTATCCCCCGCCACTGGGGAAAGCGGTCATTATCAGCTTGATCATATGGTGTCACTGGCGGCACCGGTTAATGATGGAGGGCTTCTGCTAGTGGGTGAAGATCGCTTAAGCCTTTTTGACCCAAGCACTGGCAGTGTAGAAAAGTTTTGTGATTTTGAAGCCGATAACCCGGTCACCCGGAGCAATGACGCCCGCGTGGATCGCCATGGCAGCCTATGGCTTTCCAGCATGGGAAAATCCGCTGAACATGGCGCTGGCAGTCTCTACCGCTTACACCGCGGCAAGCTTACCCAACTGCGCTCAGGCCTGACGATTCCCAATGCTATCTGCTTCTCTGAGGATGGTCAGTTTGCCTGGTTTACCGACACCGTCACCGGCGTCGTGATGCGCTGGGCTCTGGATAACGACGGCTGGCCCGCTGGCGAACCGCAGCCTTGGGCTGACTTCTCCTCTAGCCTTGGGAACCCCGATGGCGCGGTCGTCGATAGCGAAGGCTGCCTATGGCTAGCGCTCTGGGGGGCTGGACAGGTCGTGCGCTTGAATCACGATGGTGACATCATTGGCCGCGTTGAGCTGCCGGTTAGCCAACCTTCTTGCCCGGCGTTTGCAGGCCCTGATCTGAAAACGCTGTATATCACCACGGCACAAGAGGGATTTAGTGCTGAGCAGCTAGCTCAGGAACCCACCGCAGGCTCGCTTTATGTAGCCGAACTCGATATCGCTGGGCTAGCTGAGCCGCCGCTGCGCCTCACTTAAAATCATCAGTAAGCTACCAAAACCACAAGCCCCCGCTAGCGACTGCTAGCGGGGGCTTGTGGTTACGACTTCACCTTCTCGTCATCCTAGATGATCGTTAACCAGCGAAGCTGATATACATAACGATGACTAACACGACCAAGACGATACCGGCCGGCACCGCGCCTTTCCATGGCGTTAGATCCACATCGCCGCTGTGCTCTTGAACCCAATCCGTTTCACGCGGGCGAAGCTTGCCGATAATCAGCATCACGACAACCAGCAACACAAAGACCAACGCCACAAAGTGGAACTCGCTCATGATCTGCGGCAGCAGCGTAAAGGGTGGTACAAAGTAACCGGCAGCAATCAATAAACAGCCACCCACCAGGGCAATTTTAGCCGCCATAGGCGGAACACGCTTGGTCAGCAGGCCAACCAGCACCACGGCCAGAATCGGAATAAAGTAGATCGCGTTCATCTTCTGTAGGTAGCCAAACAGACTCTCTTGGCCTGCCAGCAGGGGCGCGATAATCATCGTAATGATGGCCATGATCCAGCCAAACACCTTACCGGATTTAACTACTTGCTCTTCCGTAGCCTCTTTGTTGAGCACTCCTTTATAGATACCCAGGCTGAAAATCGTGGTGGTGCTGTTAAGCGCGGAGTTAAACGACGACAGAATCGCGCCTACCATGACGGCGGCAAAAAACCCGGTTAGATACGGCGGTAGTACGTTAAACACCAAGTGGCCATAGGCTGCATCAGCACGCACGCCCTGATCGGCATAAAGGTGGTAAGCGATGATACCCGGCAGAACGAGATACAGAGGCCCGAGCAATTTGAAGAGACCGGTTAGCAAAACACCTTTCTGGCCTTCAGCAAGGTTTTTAGCCGCAAAGGTGCGCTGAATAATCTGCTGGTTGGTGGTCCAATAGAATAAGTTGATCAGGAAAACACCGGTAAACAGGGTAAAAAACGGCACCTGCTGCTCAGAGCCGCCAATCGAATTTAGCTTCTCTGGGTTACTCTCTTTAAGGATACTCCAGCCTTCCATGATACCGCTGCCGCCACTCACGGCCTGGAGGCCGAAGTAAACGATCACGAAACCACCGATTAGCAGCCCGACGCCGTTCAGCGTATCCGAGACAGCAACCGTGCGTAGCCCACCAAATAGTGCATACACTGCACCGATAATGCCGACGATCCACACCGTTAACCATAGCAGTGTAGTGGTAGACTCAATGCCGGTTAGTCCTGGCAGGTCCAGCATTCCCTGCAAACCTATGGCGCCCGAATAGAGAATAATCGGCAGCAGAATCACCGCGTAGGCAATCAGGAAAATGATATTGGTGATTAACTGAGTGGTTTTATCGAAACGTATTTCGAGTAACTGTGGCAACGTGGCAATACCACTTTTCAAAAATCGCGGCAGGAAAAAGAGCGCCAGCGCTACCAGCGCAATAACCGCCACCACTTCCCAGGCCATTACACTTAAACCATCGGCAAAGGCAGCTCCGTTCAACCCTACCATTTGCTCGGTAGAGAGGTTGGTCATCAATAGTGAGCCAGCAATCAGCGGAAAGGTTAGCGTGCGACCAGCCAGAAAGTAGCCGCTGGTGCTTGAGTGATCATCGCGGCGCGTAATGCGCCAAGTGATAAAGGCGACAAGTCCTGTAAAGAACAGGAAGGACGCCAGGGTCAACGCGTGCATATTGACTCACCTCATCATCATTATAAGTGGCACGCACGTTACGGTATGCGCGGATTAAAATGTCAGACATATTATTCAGTCATTTTAGACGAGCTGAATATAGCCCCGTTATACACCTTTGGTCTTAGTCGCTCCTTCAAAGCGCCAAGTGGGCACAGTCAGCACATAAAAAAGCCCCGGCTCTGTTCTTAAACATAACGTTTAAAAACATAAACCAGGGCGGCTGCCAGCGCTGCTGCTATTGATACGCAGCGGCAGCTTACTTAATGATGAAAACGCTCGGCTGATTGGCGGGCGAGTTCACGGATACCGTCCCAATCTTCCGCTTCCACCATTGCTTTAGGCGTCAACCAGGAACCGCCGACACACATCACATTCGGCAACGATAAATAGTCATCGGCGTTATCAACAGTGATACCGCCGGTGGGACAAAAGCGTGCTTCAGGAATCGGCGCTCCAAACGCTTTGATCGCTTTAGCCCCACCGCTGGATTCTGCTGGGAAGAACTTAAACCGGCGATAGCCATACTGCCAGCCAGTCATCAACTCAGAAACGGTTGAGACGCCTGGCAGCATCGGTACCGGGCTTTCAACGCCATAGCGATAGAGGGCATCGGTGGCACCGGGAGTTACCACAAAATCAGCGCCGACCTGCTCAGCTTGGCGATACTGGGCCGGGGTTAATACCGTGCCCACACCAATGCTGGCACCGGGCAAGGCTTCGCGCATGCGTTTAACCGCTTCTAGAGCACAATCAGTACGTAGGGTGACTTCCAGTACAGTTAACCCCCCTTCCACTAGGGCGCGGCCCAGCGGGACAGCGTCTTCCAGGCGCTCAATAGTGATGACGGGAATCACTTCGGCTTTTAAGCAGATGCTATCAAGCTCGGCGGTACGTGTAGACGGTAACTGTTTATCGATAGTCATGAGTGAGTCTCCAAGCAAATTATTATTGACTAAGGCGGTTAATTCTCAAGGGCGGGCCTAAAGGATTGACCTTAGGGCGCCCAGTAAATCGCCAGGGGGCAGGTTAAAAAGACACGTATCGGCAATTGACGTACGTCGTCGCCGTTCAATGCCTTGGCCAATACGGCGCGTTTATCGTCGCCGGTAATATGTAGAAAATGACGGCGCGCTTGATGTAAGCGATCCGCTGAGAAGGTAATTCGTGGCTGCGGCTGGCTAGGGGTGCGCACTGCCACCAGCAACTCATCCGTGGCGAGTGCCAGGTCAAGCTCACGGCTATCAGGGAACAGCGAGGCAGTGTGACCATCGCCGCCCATGCCCAGAATTACGACGCTAGCGGGCCACGCCAATGCATCCATTCGCTTAGCGACTTCCTCGACACCTTCTTCAGGCGTGGCAGCATCACAAGTTAACGGTATAAACTGAGCGGCCGTCGCTTCACCCTGCAACAGGTGTTCGCGTACCAGCTTGGCGTTGCTATCGGTACTTTCCTCTCCGACCCAGCGCTCGTCGGCAAGGGTGATGTCAATGCGATCCCACGGCAGTGGCTTGGCCGCCAGCGCCTTAAAAAATGGTACCGGTGTCGAGCCACCTGAGACGACTAACAGAGCGCGCTCTTGATGATTTAAATCGTCTTGAAGGGCTTGAAACACCGCTTCGGCAAGCTGCTCGGCGAGCTGTTGGCGTGCTTGGCTCATATTAATAATCCTCGTACCAGCTACGGCCGTCTTGGGTGATCATGGCGATGGAGGCGACCGGCCCCCAGGAACCCGCCGGGTAACGACGCGGCGGCGTGTCACGTTTTTTCCAACCGTCAATCAGTTGGTCGCACCAGCGCCATGCGTGTTCGATTTCATCGCGGCGAACGAACAGGTATTGCTGCCCTTTCATGACTTCCAGCAATAGCCGTTCGTAGGCATCGGGAATGCGCGATTTCGGGAAGGCACTGTTAAAGTCCAAATGTAGCGGGCCGGGGCGCAGGCGCATGCCTTTATCCAGGCCACTGTCTTTGGTCAGCACTTGGAGAGCGATACCCTCTTCCGGCTGTAAGCGGATGATCAGCTTATTGGAGGCAATATTGCGCTGGTCCGGGTCGAAGATATAGTGCGGCTGCTGGCGGAAGTGAATCACAATCTGCGACAGTTTCTCCGGCATCCGTTTACCGGTGCGCAAATAAAACGGTACGCCCGCCCAACGCCAGTTAGCCACTTCGGTTTTCATCGCGACAAAGGTTTCGGTCTGGCTCTGGGTATTGGCGCCCTCTTCTTCTAGATAGCCGGGTACCGACTGCCCATCGCTGTTGCCCGCGATGTACTGACCGCGCACCACGTCTCGATCTAGCGCTTCGCCCACAAAGGGCTTGAGTGCTTTCAGCACTTTCACCTTCTCGTCACGGATGGCATCGGCATCCAGGTTCGAGGGTGGATCCATGGCGATTAAGCACAGTAGCTGCAGCAGGTGGTTTTGCACCATGTCGCGCAACTGACCTGCCTCATCGAAGTAGCCCCAGCGACCCTCAATGCCCACTTTTTCCGCTACGGTGATCTCCACATGGGAAATGTTGTTCTGATTCCACTGAGTGCCGAATAGCGGGTTGGCAAAGCGGAGTGCGATCAGGTTCTGTACGGTCTCTTTGCCCAAATAATGGTCGATGCGGTAAATCCGCGACTCGGGAAACACCTCGCCAATGGCGTCGTTAATTTCAATTGAGGAGTGCAGATCGGAGCCAATCGGTTTTTCAACCACCACGCGGGACTCTTCATCCAGACTTTTGCTGGCCTGAAGATGGCGGCAAATATCACCGTAAATACGCGCGCCGACAGAAAGATACACCACCATCGGGCGGGGTGACCCCTTTCGCCACTGGCGGATAGCGTCGTACCCGTCGACACTGGAAAAATCGAGTTGCAGGTAATCCAGGCGGGCGAGGAAGCGTTCTAAGCTTTGCTTGTCCTGCTCGCCGCTTTTCAGTCGCTTTTGCAGCGCGTCGTTAACCAGTTGCCGAAACGACGCCACATCGTGCTCTTGGCGAGCCAGCCCCATGATGCGCGTGCTTTCAGGCATTAAGCCTTCACGGTCAAGATGGTATAAGGCAGGAAACAGCTTGCGCATGGCAAGATCACCCAGCGCCCCAAATAGCGCTAAATCGATAGCATTATTTGGATCGCCCAGCGGCGCACCGTGGGAAGCATTGGACTGGCTCATCGTTGCTCCTATTTATAGTTAGTCAATCTAATGTAGTTAGATTACCTAAAACCTACCTGAAAGAAGACATTGTACGCAATAATTTGTGTAATTTTACTACAAAAATTGGGATTATCTACCGTCAACAGCTCATAACATTCTCTCTGCGTCGCTAAAGCGCGAAATGGGCCCGTGACAACAGAGCTATTTCACAAATAATTATCCAAACGGCTTGGTTTTTACAGACTTTTTATGGAAGGCCATGTTCTCTTAGCGCATGCTTCAGAATACTAAATGGCGAGTCAGGTATATGACACCTTTTACACCGTTGTTTCATCGCAGTAGGGATATGTATCGGCACTGGGCCCCTGTCTTTAAAATCATGTCGATTCTCTGGGTAGTACTGGCCCTATTCATGCTGGCTCCCCTGATTATATTGCTTATCGAGCATGATCCCGACGCCCCCGCCTTTGGTATCTCTGTGCTGTTCATAGTGGGGGCGGCCGCACTTACCTGGCTACTCACCTTCCGGGCCACGCTGGAGCTGAAGCCCTGGCAGATGTTTATTCTGACCGCTGCCAGCTGGGTCACCATCAGCGGTTTTGCCAGCCTACCGCTCGTACTTGGCGCACCCCAGTTGACGTTTACCAATGCCGTCTTTGAATCGGTTTCGGCGATTACCACCACGGGGTCGACCATCCTGGTCGGCATCGAACACTTTTCCGATGGCTTGAAACTGTGGCGGGGGCTGATGCAGTGGATGGGCGGCATCGGCATTATCGTCATGGGCATCGCCATCTTGCCGTTTCTGAAAGTGGGCGGTATGCGGCTGTTCCATACTGAATCATCCGACTGGTCGGATAAAGTGATGCCGCGCACGGGTGGTATCGCCAAAGCAACGCTTACCATTTATGTGGCTTTGACCCTGGTCGCGATTGGCAGTTACTGGACCGGAGGGATGACGCTATTGGACGCCACCGTACATGGCATGACGTCGCTTTCCACCGGCGGATTTGCCAACTCCGACGCCTCCTTTGGAGCCTATAGCGGCCAGCCTTGGTTACTCTGGATGGCCAGCTTTTTCATGCTCAGCGGTGCGCTTCCCTTTGTGCTGTATATCCGTTTTATACGAGGTTCAAGCAGCGCCTTATGGCAAGACCAGCAGGTACGGGGGCTGTTGCAGCTGCTGTTTACCGCGGTACTGCTTATTAGCCTCTGGCGGGTTGCTCACGGAGATAACTGGTTTGAGTCGTTGACCCACGTCACCTTTAACGTCGTATCCATAGTAACCACCACCGGCTATGCCTCTGACGATTATACGCTTTGGGGTGCTCTCCCGATGATGGCATTTTTCTACCTCACCTTTGTCGGCGGCTGCAGCGGTTCGACCAGCGGTGGGATGAAAATCTTCCGCCTGCAGATTGCCACCTTGATGCTGCGTAATCAGTTGCACTACTTGATCCATGCCAATGGCATATTTACCACTCGCTACAATCAGCAGCCAGTAACCAGCGACATCTCACGCAGCGTAGTCGCCTTTTCATTCTTTTTCTTCATTACCATCGCTGCACTGGCACTAGGCCTTTCCGCGTTGGGACTTGATTTGGTAACTGCCCTTTCTGGTGCCGCCACGGCGGTTACCAATGTGGGCCCCGGCCTGGGTGACATCATCGGCCCTTCGGGCAACTTCGCCTCCCTGCCCGACGCTGCCAAGTGGCTACTATGTATCGGCATGCTGATGGGACGTCTGGAAATTTTGACGGTCGTCGTACTGCTGACCCCGATGTTCTGGCGCCGCTAGCGAATTACCATGAAGGACGACAACATCATGCCGCTTGGCAAATCAATTAGCAGGTCCGCCTCGCACTTCGTTCGCCGGCTGCGCGCTCCCACGCCGTTTGAAATCCTCATCGCCCTGGCGAGTACCGGCGCTGCGCTGCTGATCGCATGGGGTCTGTACGCCTGGCTGGCACTAGCCAATCTTTCGTTGATCTTTCTTACCGCGGTACTCACCAGCGCTGTTGTGGCTGGGAGCTATGCGGCTTTGCTCAGCGCCCTGCTGGGGTTTCTGACCTTCAATTTCTGCTTTACCGTCCCGCATTTTTCGCTTGCGGTCGAAGAGCAGGAGCAGCTACTGACGCTGCTATTCTTCCTATTGGTGGCACTCGTAGTGGGCAAGATCGCTGGCGATAGCCGACAACGGCTGCTGGAGCTGAGTGAGGCGCGCCTTGCAGAAGAGCAGGAAAGGCTGCGGTCCGCGCTACTCTCATCGGTATCCCACGACTTGCGTACCCCGCTGGCATCAATCATTGGTGCCGCCAGCTCTTTGCGCACCCTGGATGCTCAGTTGACCCAGCAGGATCGCTTCGAGCTGCTGGATGGCGTATTGAGCGAAAGCGAACGGCTAAATCGCTATATACAGAACCTGCTGGACATGACCCGCCTCGGCCATGGCGATATGAAAATCGAGCGTGACTGGGTCGCGTTTGACGATCTGGTCTCATCGGCTCGTAAGCGGCTGGGCAGCACCCTCAATGGCTTGCAGATAAAGCAGCACTGGACTGACGACCTGCCGCTGCTCTACGTGCATCCGGCCCTGATCGAGCAGGCCCTGGTCAATGTGCTGGAGAATGCGGCTCGTTTCTCGCCCCCAAATGGCTGCATCACTATCGAAGCCTGCTGCTCTGGAACTCACAAAGCTGGGAAAAGTGGCTCTGCTAAGCCCAACACTGATGATACACCTACCCTGCTATTTTCAGTCACCGACGAGGGCCCCGGAATTCCGCCAGCGCTGAGCGAACGGGTATTCGATATGTTCGTTACTGGTCATGAAGGTGATCGCAGCCGACATGGAAGTGGCTTGGGGCTGGCGATTTGCCGCGGCATGCTGGGCGCTCACGCAGGGCAGATCCACGCCAGCCAGGGGCCCGCAGGGATCGGCACTACGATCACCATGTCACTGCCGCTACCCTCCACCCGCAAGGAGGCAGACAATGAGCAGTGATCAAGTGCGGGTATTGGTCATCGATGACGAACCGCATATTCGCCACTTCTTGCGCATCAGCCTTGCCTCCCAGGGATTCCAGGTGATTGAGGCCGCCACTGGTCGTGAAGGGCTGGAAAAATTCAGCGCCGGTGCCTCTGCACCCAACGCGGACATCGTGCTGTTGGATCTTGGCCTACCCGATATGGATGGTCAGCAGGTACTCGATGCCATCCGCCAGCATTATGAAGTGCCCGTTATCATCGTTTCGGTTCGCGGGCATGAGGTGCGCGCCACGGCGTACCTGACCCGCAAAGGACTATTCGCCCACGAAGCGATTCCCATTGATGTCCTCATCAGCCCCGAGCAGGTGGTCACCGACCACGTGCGCCGCCTGATTGAGCACCCCGGCGCCCTACAGGTGCTGGAGTTTGCCGGTGGCCTGGTACAGCTGGTGGCGGTGAAAGCGTTTTACGGCGGCCCGCTAGTGGGTCAGGATTTAGCCTTTCTGCGCCGCCATATGCCCAACGTGGATACCCGTGTGTCGGCGATCTACCGGCGCAATCGACCGATTATTCCCCGCGGCGATACGGTCATCGAAGCTGACGATGAGGTCTTCTTTCTCGCCGCTCGCCGCGATATTCGCACGGTGATGAGCGAGCTACGCCGGGTCGAGCGGGATTTCCGCCGCGTGGTGATTGCCGGTGGCGGCAACATCGGCGAGCGGCTGGCGGAGCATCTAGAGCATAGCCATCAGGTCAAGATCATCGAGCACAATCTGGAGCGCTGTACCACGCTATCGGAGCGGCTGGATCGCACCGTGGTGCTCCACGGCAGCGCCACCAGCAAGCGGCTGCTGGAAGAAGAAAACATCGAAGAGTGCGATATTTTCTGTGCACTGACCAACGACGACGAGGTCAATATCATGTCCTCGCTGCTGGCCAAGCGGTTAGGGGCCAAGAAGGTACTGACGCTGATCAACAACGCCGCTTATGTGGATTTGGTGCAGGGTGGCGAGATCGATATCGCCATTTCGCCCCAGCAGGCGACCATCGGCAGCCTGCTGACGCACGTGCGCCGGGGCGACATTGTGAACGTTCACTCGCTGCGCCGGGGTGCCGCTGAAGCGATTGAAGCCATTGCCCACGGCGACAAGCAGTCGTCTAAAGTCGTGGGCCGCACTATTCGTGAGATAGACTTACCCGATGGGACGACGATTGGAGCGATTGTGCGCGGTAAAGAGGTCATCATCGCCCACGGCGATGTGAAGGTGGAGAGCGGCGACCACGTGATTCTGTTTGTGGTCGACAAACGCCGCATTCGCGATGTGGAACGCCTGTTCCAAGTTGGCTTATCGTTCTTTTAAAGACACTTTTAACAGGCGTTTATAGAGTGATTAAATCTCGACCGCGCGACCAATAAATTCAATGGGCCCAGTGGGCAGGCCAGTGGCCGAACCGGTTTCGTCTTCAAGCGTTAGCTCAAACAGCTGGTTATCTTCAAGCGGCGGCAGCTGGTCTAAGCGCATCCGAATGGGTTGGCCTGGCTCCACTAGCCCCAGCGATACCGGAGCCTGCCACTCATCCGCCTTGGTCCAGAACTCTAGCGCTTTGCCTTCAGGCACTTCGAAGGTACCCAGTGGGATAAGCTCTATTTCCTGCCGTGATGATGCCTGTACGACCCATCCCGCAGACTGGGTTTGCGGCGCAAGCAGAACCACCATGTACTCGGGCGTCGTTGGTTCGGTTACTTCATTTGCCAGCATTACGCCCATTACTAACGCCGCCGCCAAGCCAAACCCGGCAGCACCACGCCAAAGGGGCAAGCTGTGTAGCATGCGCCGTGGTCTGGGAGGCACAACAACAGAACCGGTACGTTTATCGGACGCTTCTCGTGCCTTTAGGCTGCGCTCAATACGTGGCCATAAATAATCAGAGGGCGTTACCGGATCGGTGATAGCGGTATAGGGCAAGAAACGCTCTTCCCAAGCCATCACGGCTTTTTGCAGTTCAGGCTCATTGGGTAACCGAGCTTCCAGCGCTTTGCGCTGCTCTAACGACAGTGTGCCTAGCACGTATTCACCCGCCAAGGCATGGTCATCTTCGCGTTCGTGATCATTAGGGCGGGTCATGCCATACACTCCCGTAAGCGCAGTAAACTGCGTTTTATCCAGGCTTTAACGGTACCGAGGGGCGCCCCAGTATGGGCAGCAATTTCCGCGTGACTGAGGCCATCGACATAGGCGTGAAGTACACAGTTACGCCGCTCGGGCTCCAGTTGCTCTAAACAGCTATCCATCCTCTGGCCGGTCTGCCAATCAAAGGCTTCTTCGGCAACATCAGCGTGCTGGAAATGTTCGTCATGATCAAATTCGGAGGGGACATCGCTATCGAAGGTAATTTCACGGTCACGGTAACGAATAGCATTTAATGCCAAGTGACGCGCGACACTAAATATCCATGCTCGCGCAGACCCTTTGTCAGGGTCGAAACTATCGGCGCGTTGCCAAATATTAAGACAAGCATCGTGAACAATATCTTCCGCCATGCCACGATCTTTAACGATTCGTAGTACCACACCTAAAAGCCTGGCACCTTCGTGAATATAGAGTTGGTGCAAAGCGTCATGCTCGCCGCGGGCACATTTAGCCAATACAGCAGCATGATCAAATTCTGAAGACACGTCAGTCAAACCATAGCTCCCTGGTGACGGCACCGACGCCAGTCGTCGTTTTCACAGACAGCATATCCGCTAGGGACTCAACAAACGAGTCCCCAGCGGAATTAGCGCTCCAGTCGACTTATTCAGCCGTCCAGAAGATGTAATCCGCTTGATAGGTGACTACTGCGGTTGCACCGTCATGTTCCATGTCGCAAGCGACGTCAGGAGCGACACCCCCTTGGGTGTTCAAGCGCTGAATATAGCTAACGCCCGTCATTGCGCCTTCGCCTTCAGCAGGGTTGGCTTCAACAAGCTGGAGCGGAATGTTGCCATCGCCATTAGCGGCTGTGGCTAGCTGGGTGCCGGTGATTTTTGAACCGTCCAGCGCTTCCCATGTGGCTGGCGGGCCATAGTAGCTACCTACTTGGCTGCCATCGCTAGCGTTAAGTGCAGCGTCTGGGCCTTTAAATACCCAGCCCATGTTGCCGTCGTCGTTGGTTTCACACATATAGGTAATAGCGCCAACGCCAACCGTTTCGAGGGCGATGGTGTTGCCGTCCGGTACCTGGACATCCGCAGACGTTTCGGCCAAAGCGGCATGACTGAAGGATGCAATCAGAGTGGCGGCCAAGGTAGCGCGCGTTAGATGGTGAAGTGTCATTTCAGTCTCCTAAAAGGGTTGTTATCAGCTGCCTTTAAATGGCGGCTGTATAGGGAATACCCGCGAGAAGACGTTTTGGATGCACTATTTTTAAAAAATAAAAAAACCCTGAGCAAGGGCTCAGGGTAACGAGTAAGAATAGTTAGCAGTGTTCGCTATAGCTTAAGCGGTCTTCTGCATTGCAATGGCGGTGTCCAGCATGCGGTTGGAGAAGCCCCACTCGTTGTCGTACCACGCCATAATCTTAACCAAGCGACCATTTACACGGGTGTGATTGGTATCGAAGGTGGATGAGTTGGCATCGTGATTGAAGTCGATGGAGACCAGCGGCTCGGCATTAACCGCCAGCACCGGCGAATTCGCAGCAGCCTTCTCGACGATGGCATTGATTTCTTCTTTGGTGGTATCGCGACTGGCGGTGAAAGTAAGATCCACCAGCGACACGTTGATCACCGGCACGCGAACTGCCAGGCCATCGAACTTGCCAGCCAGTTCCGGCAATACTAAACCTACCGCCGCTGCTGCCCCGGTCTTAGTCGGGATCATGGAGTGGGTCGCACTGCGAGCGCGGTAAGGGTCAGAGTGGTAAACATCCGACAGGTTCTGGTCGTTGGTGTAAGCGTGCACCGTGGTCATCAGACCGTTCTCGATACCTACTGCATCGTTCAGCGCTTTTGCTACCGGCGCCAGGCAGTTCGTGGTGCAGGAGGCGTTGGAAACCACCGTATGCTCGGCGGTTAGAATATCGTCATTCACGCCGTATACAATGGTGGCATCAGCGTCGGGGCTGGGCGCAGAAATAAGCACCCGCTTGGCGCCAGCAGTAATGTGCTTGGCAGCCGCCTCGCGCTTGGTAAACAGCCCCGTGCACTCCATCACCAGGTCGATATTCATCGACGACCACGGCAACTGTGCTGGGTCACGCTCGGAGGAGATCGCGATACGATCACCATCCACCGTGATGCTCTCGTTGTCATGCTCTACCTTGAAAGGGAAGTGGCCATGCACGGTGTCGTGACGCAACAGGTGGGAGTTCAGCGAAGGATCGCCCAAATCGTTGATAGCGACAACCTGTACACGGTCGCGGTAGCTGTTCTCGTAAAGGGCGCGCAGTACATTGCGGCCGATACGGCCAAACCCGTTAATCGCAACTCTTATTGTCATGATATAACTCCTCAATTAACCAATGGTAGCAAGTGTCGCATTTAGTAAAAAAATTACTAAAAATACGTATTTAAGCGTCATGAGGCTGAAAATTCGTATAACAACGGCCCCAAAAGGCTTGTAAATATCCAATATGTAGTAAAATTACTATATAAGCGCTACCGTAGTCCAACATTAAAAGCTGGTCTTAGAAAGCCAATACAAGTAAAGGGTTCCGCCATGAGTGATGCACAACCGCCCCGCCAAGCTATCCGCACTCTACAAGCACGCAAACGCATTGCACTGATTGCCCACGACGGCAAGAAGGTCGAAATGCTGGAGTGGGCGACCCGCTGGCAAAGCGTGCTCAGCCAGCATGAGCTGATCGGCACCGGCACCACCGCCGGGCGCTTGAAAACCGCGTTGGGACTCGACGTTGAAGGGTTGATGAGCGGGCCGTTGGGCGGCGACCAACAAATTGGTGCACGCATCGCCGAACAGCGCCTTGATGTACTGATTTTCTTTTGGGACCCCTTCTCGCCGCAGCCTCACGACCCCGACGTCAAGGCGCTGCTGCGCTTGGCCGCCCTGTGGAATGTGCCCGTTGCCTGCAATGCGGCCACCGCAGACTTCCTGCTTTCATCGCCCTATCTGGGCGAAAGCTACGAGATGTCGATTCCGGATGCCAACGCTTGGGCCCAGGCCAGAACGGTCTAAGCAGCAAGCATCAGAACGCCCTGTTCAGCGGGTGTGCAGGTGGCGGGCAACCACCTGCAGCCCGCACTCGTAGTGGCCGTCCAAGGCTGCCAACGCGCAGCTCAGCGTCAACGCAGCAATCCGGTCATAATCCTGCAACGCTGAATTGACCGGCTGAGGGAGAAAATCCAGCAGCCGGTGATCGCCAAAGGTGGCCAAACGGATATTGTCTGGCAAGCCGCCACGCTCCAAGAACACATCAAAGACCCCTTCCAGCAGCGTGTACGACGCCGTTACCAGTGCATCGGCGCCGCCCTCCTCATCCAACAGCCGGGCTGCAAGGCGCGCCCCTTCGCTACGCTCATAGCTCACTCCACTCAAGATCAGCGGCACAACCTCAGTGCCACTCAATGCCGCCTGGAAACCGCCCCGCCGTTCGCGGCTGATCGACAGGTTCGGCATTGCCTCCAGCCACGCCACACGTTTGGTTGCCCCACCGATTACCGAGCGAGTCAACGTCTCGGCCGCTTCGCAGTCATTGCTCACCACACTGGAAAACAGCGCGGGATTCAGGCCACGGTCCATGCCCACCACACACCAGCCCTCGTCTACCAGATCGGCGTAGAAGGTGTCGTCGCTGGGCAGACAACTGGCGGTGATCAACACCTCGCAGCGCTGGGCACGCAGCGCCAGGGCGAGTGCTCGCTCGCTCTCTGCACAGTCATCTGAACTGACAATCAGCAACTGATAGCCCTGCTCCCGCGCACCACGCTCCAGGCGTTTCGCCAGCCGGGCATAACTGATGTTCTCCAGGTCCGGCACGATAAGGCCCAGCAGACGGCTAGCCCCACGACGCAGAGCGGCCGCCTGCGGGTCTATGTGGTAACGGTGCTGACGTACTACTGCCATCACTTTCTCAATCGTTGCCACGCTAATACGTCGCTGCTCGGCCTGGCCATTAATCACGTAGCTAGCGGTCGTGCGCGAGACGCCGGCTAGCCGGGCAATATCGGCGAGTGTCATTCGGGTTCCCCTTGGTGTGACCGGGCAGTTTATCAGCAAGTAAGCGGCTACCAGACCAAAGTCTAAAAGCGCGAACCTTGCGTCATGAAGTGAATCGATTCAGCATAGCACTAACACTAGATTCATTGGCAAGGATGAATCACCGCTGAAGGGTCGATTCATCCCACTGGCATCAATGCCATTACCATGATCATTTAACGACGATCACTTATGTACACGCCCTGCACTCGACCCAAAGTACTCACCGGAAGTACTTCGCAGCAACAGAGCGCGTTTACAGGAGAATGCTATGTTGACACTCGGCCCCGATGACATCCTGCTAGGCCGCCACGCGGATAGCTGGCAAACCGCGCTGGACAGTGCCGCTGAAGCGCTGGTAGACGCCGGACTGGTTGAGGCCGAGTACCGTGACGGCCTGCACGCCCGCGAAGCCCAGTCATCGACGTTCCTGGGCAATGCCATCGCGATCCCCCATGGCACGCCAGAAAGCCGCCAACATGTGAAGCAGACCGGCGTCCGCGTGCTGCAGTTTCCCCAAGGAATCGAGTGGCACGACGGTCAACAGGTGCATGTGCTGGTGACCATCGCGGCCCAGAACGATGAGCACTTGGATATTTTGCGCCAGCTCACTCACGTGCTGGATCGTGACGGCGTTGCCGAGCAGTTAGCCAGCGCCAGTTCCGCTGCCGATGTGGCGCGCCTGCTGTCCAAACCGGCGCTTGAGCCACGCTTGGATGCTAATACGCTATGTATCAACTTTCCCGCCCAAGATCCGAAAGAGCTTGCCTTGGCCGCCGCTGCCCGCCTGCGTCAAAGCGGCTGCGTCGATAACGCCTTCATTGCCGCTGTCGCCGCCGCTCAACCCACCTGGTTAGGCAAGGGGTTGTGGCTGGCCAGCAGCTCGCAAGGGGTTAATCAGCCCGCGCTTGGGGTCGCCACGCCGGCGTCGCATACCTTGGAAAGCGCTGGCCACCCGGTCCATGCGCTGATCTGCTTAGCTGCCCACGGTGATGCCCACCGTCCGCTGTTAGAGCAATTAATGGCCTTGCTGGATAGCGGCGCCAGCGACACGCTGCTCACATGCAACAGTGCTCAACTGCTTTCCCTGCTGGCGGGCGAGACCGCAAGCACCCACACCCGTCGCGTTCGAGTGCTTAATCCCCATGGCCTGCACGCCCGCCCCGCCAAGCAGTTGGTGCAAGTCGCCCGCGCCCAGGCAATGTCGATCAATGTGCGGCTGGAAGAAGGCAGCGCCACGCTGGTCTCGGCGGCCAGCTTGACCAAGGTGATCGGCCTGGGCGCTCGCCGCGGCCAATGGCTGGTGCTGTCCGCCGAAGGTGATAACGCGCGTCAAGCGCTCGAGAGCGTGGCGGAAACGATTGAGGCTGGCTTGGGCGAGAAAGTGACGCCCCTTGACGGCGGCTTTGACACCGCGCCCGAAGCCAGCACGACTCAACCGGCCGTCGAGCCACTGGCTGCCGACACGCCCCATACCGGCGTGGCCGCTTCGCCGGGCTTGGCCATTGCCCCGGTGTTTGTTATCCGCCCCATGCAGTTCGACTACCCCGAGCACGCCGATGACGCTGAGCAACAGCTCATACGCTTGAATCACGCCATTAAAGAGGGCGCGGCCCAACTGGAGGCGCTGGTTCGCAATGCCCAGGGCGGCGAAGTCGCCGATATTCTCTCGATGCACGAAGAGATGCTCGTCGACCCGGAACTTCATCACGCGGCCTCGGATGCCATTCGCGAAGGACGCTCAGCGGAAGCGGGCTGGTGGGAAGCGATTGAAACCGCTGCCCACGCCCAGGAAATGCTGGCCGACCGCCTTCTGGCCGAACGCGCTGCTGACCTGCGCGACGTAGGCCGCCGTGTGCTTGGCGTGCTCTGCGATGTGACGCTGCCTGAACCGCCGGATCATCCTTACATTCTGGTGATGGACGATATTGGCCCTTCTGATGTGGCGCGCCTGGATACCTCCCGTGTGCGTGGCCTGCTCACTGTACGCGGTGGTGCGACAGCCCACAGTGCCATTCTGGCCCGCGCGTTGGGTATTCCTGCCGTGGTGGGCGCGGGACAGGCGGTGATGGCACTCAACAACGCCAGCATGATGATTCTGGATGGTGATCGTGGCCGGGTAACATCGCAACCTTCCGAAGAGCGGTTACAGCGTGCCGAGCAGCAGTTGCTCGACCACCAGCAGCGCGAAGCAGCTGCCTGGGAAACCCGCTTTGAGGTTGGTCAAACTCGCGATGGCCACCGTGTCGAAGTCGCCGCCAACCTGGGCAATACCGCCCACGCTGCCGATGCAGTAGAGCGCGGCGCCGAGGGTGTTGGCCTGCTGCGTACCGAGTTCCTATTCATGGCCCATGCCAGCGCCCCGGATTTGACCACTCAGATCGGCGAGTACCGCCAAGCGGTGGAAGCGTTGGGCGGCCGCCCGCTGGTGGCACGTACCCTGGATGTGGGCGGTGACAAGCCGCTGCCTTACTGGCCGGTTCCCCAGGAAGATAACCCCTTCCTAGGGCTGCGCGGCATTCGCCTGGCACTGACCCAGCCCGACGTGCTCGAGACCCAACTGCGCGCGCTGTTGATGGCCAGCAAAGATCACCCTTTGCGCATCATGCTGCCGATGATCAAGGACATTGCCGAGTTTCGGGCGGTCAAGGTGATCTATGATCGCCTGCTGCAAGAGATCCCCGCCTCCCAGCGCGCTACCGATGTGCAGCTCGGGGTGATGATTGAAGTACCTTCCAGCGCGCTGCTGGCACCCAGCCTTGCCGCCGAGGTGGACTTCTTCTCGGTGGGCACCAATGATTTGACCCAGTACACCCTGGCGATTGACCGCGGTCATCCGGAGCTTTCTGCCCAGGCCGATGGCCTACACCCGGCGGTGCTGCGTCTAATCCAGATGACCGTGGCCGCAGCGCATAGCCAAGGCAAGTGGGTCGGTGTGTGTGGTGAGCTGGCCTCGGATGCCGTGGCTATTCCCGTATTAGTTGGCCTGGGCGTGGATGAACTCTCGGTCAGCGCGCGGCAGATTCCTTTGGTGAAAGCTCGCCTGCGCGAGTTTGATTTTGCAGACGCCCAGGCCATCGCTCAGCTAGCACTTTCACAAGCGACCAGTGACGAAGTGCGTGATGCACTGGAGGCGCGCTAATGGCCCGCGTGCTTTGCATTACGCTCAACCCAGCGCTGGATTTAGCGTTTAACCTTGACGCCTTAGTATTGGGCAGCGTCAACCGCCCTACCAGCGCGCAGCTCGAAGCCGCTGGTAAAGGCGTTAATGTTGCCCGTGTATTGGCAGAGCTTGGTCATAGCGTCACGGTCAGCGGCTTTTTAGGCAGCGAGAACGACGCGCCCTTCGCCCTGGCTTTCAAACAGCTGGGGCTGGCCGATGCCTTCGTGCGGGTGCCTGGCAGCACGCGTATCAATGCCAAACTGGCTGAACAGGGTGGCCGCGTTACCGATATCAACGGTCCCGGCATGCCGATTAACGCCACACATTTACAAACGCTAATCGACACGTTGGACGCCGAACTGAGCAGCGCGATGCCACCCCAGGCAGTGGTTGTCGCTGGCAGCCTGCCCCCAGGGCTGTCATTGGATGGTTTTCGCCAGCTTCTGGAGCACTTGAACGCCAGTGGTGCGCCGCTATGGGTGGATACCAGCGGCCCGGCTCTTAACGCCGCCATCGACGCCCACCCGGCGGGCATCAAGCCCAATGAAAATGAACTCGCCGACTGGGCAGGGGACACTCTCGACACGACACCAGCACGCCTGGCGGCCGCCAAGCGGCTACATCAAAGCGGCATCGCCCATGCGCTTGTGTCAGCGGGTGCCGAAGGCGTGCTGTGGGTGAACGCCCAAGGTGCCTGGCACGCCACGCCTCCCAAGGTGACGGCAACCAACACGGTGTGCGCTGGCGATACCTTTGTCGCGGGCATGCTCCACGGCTTACTTAATCAACACGACCCGGAACGAACGCTGCGCTTTGCTACCGCACTCTCTGCTGAAGCCGTACGCCATGTCGGTGTCGGCAACGCCAACGCTGCGGATTTCGACTCACTCCAACAACACACCCGGATACGGCGTCTTGATGACTCCATCACCGAGGGAGCTACGCTATGAACATAATTCTGATTACCGCCTGCCCCAGCGGCATGGCTACCACCTTCCTCGCTGCCAAGCGCCTGGAGCAGGCTGCCCAACGCCAAGGCTGGTCGGTACACGTTGAGATGCACAGTGAAATTGCGCCACTGCAGGCTGCTACTGCTGATCAGATTGCTAACGCCGATTTGATTGTGGTCACCGCCGATTACGTGCCCGCTCCGGAACGCTTCGAAGGCAAGCGCCTGTTCCAGGCACCGATTGCCAGCGCGCTCCCCGACCCTAGCGGTTTTCTGGCCCAGGCCAAGCGTGAAGCACCGATTTACAGCGCGCCTGCAACTTCCGTTTCTACCGCTGCAAGCAGCGCGGGCGGCAAGAAAATTGTCGCGGTCACCGCCTGTCCTACCGGCGTCGCCCACACCTTTATGGCCGCCGAAGCGCTCTCGGAAGCAGGTAAAGCCATGGGCCACGCCATTCGCGTGGAAACTCAAGGCTCGGTGGGCGCACAAGACAAATTAACGGAAGAAGAGATAGCTCAGGCCGATGTGGTGCTACTAGCTTGCGATATCGACGTTGATCCGTCGAGGTTTGCAGGCAAGCGCATCTACCGCACGTCTACCGGCAACGCGCTGAAAAAGCCGCGCCCCACCATTGAAGCCGCGCTGGAAAACGCGGCACTGGAAAATAGCGGTTCGGCCAAGACCGCTAGCGACAATAAGAGCGTCAAAGAGAAAGGCGTTTATAAGCACCTGCTCACCGGCGTTTCCTTTATGCTGCCGATGGTCGTGGCGGGGGGCCTGCTGATTGCACTCTCTTTTGTGTTTGGCATTGAAGCGTTTGAGCAGGAAGGCACCCTGGCCGCTGCACTAATGCAAATCGGTGGTGGCACCGCCTTTGCGCTGATGATTCCGGTACTGGCAGGTTATATCGCTTACTCTATTGCCGATCGCCCCGGCATCGCACCGGGTATGATTGGCGGCATGCTGGCGTCCAATATCGGCTCCGGCTTTATCGGCGGTATCTTGGCTGGCTTCCTGGCGGGCTATGTGGCGCTGGCGGTTACTCGCTATGTCAAACTGCCCTCCAGCGTTGAATCTCTGAAGCCGATTCTGATCATTCCGCTGGTCGCCAGCTTGGTTACCGGCCTGACAATGATCTACGTGATTGGGGAACCGGTCGCGGCACTGCTTAGCGCCCTCACCAACTTCCTGGAATCCATGGGCTCCACCAATGCGGTACTGCTGGGTATTCTGCTGGGTGCAATGATGTGCTTTGACCTGGGTGGCCCGGTCAACAAAGCCGCGTACACCTTTGGCGTGGGCCTGCTCGCCTCAGAAACGTACGGCCCCATGGCGGCGATTATGGCGGCGGGTATGGTACCTGCCATTGGTATGGGGATTGCCAGCTTCGTCGCGCGCAACAAGTTCTCGGCACCGGAGCGCGAAGCGGGTAAAGCCTCATTCGTGCTGGGCCTCTGCTTTATCAGTGAAGGCGCGATCCCCTTTGCGGCGAAAGATCCGCTGCGGGTCATTCCGGCCTGTATCGCGGGCGGGGCACTCACCGGCGCGCTCTCGATGCTGGTGGGTGCGAAGCTAATGGCGCCCCATGGCGGTATCTTCGTACTGCTGATCCCCAACGCCATTACCCCGGCGCTGCTCTACCTGGGCGCTATTATAGCGGGCTCACTGGTTACCGGGTTAGGCTATGCGTTTATCAAACGCGGCGCGGCTCAAGTAGCGGTGGCTACCTAACGGCTGACCCTACCCTGTGTGGGCAGGCACGATTGCCTGCCCACACAAATACGTAGCTTTACGCAGTTAATGCAAGTCTAGTCATACTAGTCATAAATGCCTTCTACTCCTCGCCGCTTTTTATGTAGTATTTTTACATAACGCCACGTTTAGTTTGCCATTCGGTTCTGGTTACTACATTCACTTAATAACAAACGGATCGCCCTATGTTTCAGCTCACTCGTAGTGTCACCTGGCAGGCGCTTGACCGCCTACGCGACAAAACCGCTAATGACCGTATTCGTGACTACTTCACCAATGATCCTCAGCGCTTTGAGAAAATGAGCCTTCGGGTGGGCGGTCTGTTTCTTGACTACTCCAAGCACCATGTCTCCGATGAAGTGCTTACCAAGTTGATTGAGCTAGCCGACCACTCCGCACTGGTACAGCGCCGGGCACAAATGTTCTCCGGGGATATTATCAACGTTACGGAAAACCGCCCGGTACTGCACACCGCCCTGCGTCACTTAGGCGATGAGCCGGTGTATGTAGACGGCGAAGACGTCATGCCCGAGATCACCCGCACCCGCGAGCAGATCAAGCTGTTCTCTGAAGCGGTGCGCAATGGCGAGTGGAAAGGCTACAGCGGCAAACGTATTAAAGATGTGGTCAATATCGGTATTGGCGGCTCGGATCTTGGCCCTAACATGGCGGTGCGCGCACTGCTCAAATACCGCCACCCGGAACTGCACTTCCACTTCGTTTCCAACGTAGACGGCACCCATATCCAGAAGGTGCTTTCGCGCCTCGACCCGGCGACTACGTTGTTTATCGTCTCTACCAAGACCTTTTCTACCCAGGAGACGCTGCTAAACGCCAAAACCGCACGGCGCTGGTTCCTGGAGAACGCTGGCGAAGACGCCGATGTGGGCGCGCACTTCATTGCCGCCTCCACCAACCGCAAAGCGGCCATGGAGTTCGGCATTCGCGAAGAGAATGTGTTCGAATTCTGGGCCTGGGTGGGGGGTCGCTACTCCATGTGGTCGTCCATCGGGCTGCCGATTGCGCTTTCAATCGGTTTCGAAGGCTTTATCGAGCTGCTGGAAGGCGCGCACGAGATGGACAACCATTTCATCAACGCACCCTTCTCTCAGAACATGCCGGTGCTGATGGCGCTGATTGGTATTTGGTACATCAACTTTATTGGTGCCGAAACCCAAGCCATCGTGCCCTACGATCAAGCGCTGAATCAGTTGCCCTCTTTCCTGCAGCAGCTTGATATGGAGTCTAACGGTAAGTCGGTGGATATTTTTGGCCACCCGGTGAACTACAAAACCGGCCCGATTGTGTGGGGCCAAACTGGCTCCAACGGCCAGCACGCTTTCTTCCAGCTACTGCACCAGGGCACCCGCTACGTGCCGATTGATTTTATTGCCTCACTCAAACCCGAACCCGGCGTAGAAGACCACCACTTCGCGCTACTGACCAATATGCTCGCCCAGGCCAACGCCTTTATGGAAGGCAGCCAGGGGGACAGCAAAGAGCTAAGCCAACATGACCCCTACAGCTGCCCCGGCAACCGCCCCTCCAGCACGCTATTGCTGGACGAGCTAACGCCAAAAAACCTGGGGGCACTCATCGCGCTTTATGAGCACAAGGTATTTGTCCAAGGCGTCATCTGGAACATCAACTCCTTTGACCAATGGGGCGTTCAGCTCGGCAAACGTATCGCCGGTGAAATCAGCGAACGTATCGACACTAACGCCGCTGACTTTGACGCCTCCACTCAAGGCCTGCTGGAGTTGGTGCGGGCGCACTTCCCAAATGGCGGCAGCGGCGAAAAGGAAAGCGCACTGGCCAGTGCCGAGAAGAAGCCAGCACGAAAGAAACGTTGAACGGATAGGTTGGTAAATCTTTATAAAACTGCGCCTTGGCTTGAGTACGTCAAGGCGTTTTCCGTTCTTGGTTCTTTCAGCTTTAATAATTGGCAGTACTGAATCTAGTAGGCTCTTATATGTGAACTTACTTCCTTACGTCTCATCCGGAATCAACGCCAGCAGATCAGTGACGCCAATATCTATACCGGCTTGCGAGAGCAAGGTAGATACCTGCCCGCGGTGGTGGGTTTGGTGATTAAAAAAGTGGTTAATAAGGCGCGAGTAACTTCTGGTTGAAGCCACGCCTTTGGTGTTGTGGTAACTCAGTAGCGTATCCAGATCATCATCGGTCAGCGCGGCTACCCAGTTAATAATCACGCTATCCAGCCAATGGCGATGCGCGCTTAGGCCTTGCATATCATCAAACAGGCGTTGATTGAGATGCGTTGGCGTGGGCAGCGGCTCCATTACCGCCAGTGTGGCGGCTGAAGAAGGATGAGCCGCAAACCGCTTAAGCCAAATCGTGTCGGCGACAACGATATGGTTCAAGGTGCCAAAAATAGAGCCAAAGAAAGCGCCTCTATCCTCTATAAGCTCAGCCGCACTTAGCTTGCTAGCGGCGTCATATACCTTGGCATTCATCCACTGGTTGTAGGATGCCATTAATGCAAAATGTGGTTGCAGTTCCATAGGTCAAATCGCCTCTTTCCATGCTGGCAACAACGGGTTCTTTAAGCGTATGAAATAAAGACGCGTTTGTATCCCCGAATTTGCTATTTAAGCCGCTAAGCGTTTTCTTGCGCCTTTGCCCAAACGCCATATACTGTATAAATAGCCATATAGTTAGTTATACAGGTCAGAGGTGGCAAATGACGATCCCCGATCAAACATCGAGTGTTTCAGCCGTGCGTAAAGGCCGCGGGGCAACGTACGACCCGCACAACCGTTTTGCACCTAGCCATAGCGTGGTGGAAGACGACGGTTGGTGGCGTGAGGAAGCCTCTACGACCATCGCCACCGAAGTGCGAGAGGAAGTGAGCAAGAGCGCACTGTCGTGGAATAAATCACCGGACTTGCCATTTGACCGCTCACTGAACCCTTATCGTGGTTGTGAACATGGCTGCGTTTACTGCTACGCACGCCCCTCCCACGCTTACTGGGATTTATCGCCAGGGCTGGATTTTGAGACCAAGTTGATTGCCCGCAGCGGGTTGGTGGAACGGTTAACAGAGGAGCTCTGCCACCCCAACTATGTGTGCCGTCCGATCAACCTTTCCGGCAACACCGATTGCTACCAGCCGTTAGAGGCTACTTATAAAACCACACGCCGCTTGCTGGAGTTGCTGTTGGAGTGCCGCCATCCGGTAACGCTGGTAACTAAAAGTACGCTGGTGCTACGCGATCTAGAACTATTGGCAGAGATGGCAGAGCATCGCCTGGTGCGTGTGTTTGTTAGCTTGACCAGCCTGGACGCCAATTTAAAGCGCACGCTAGAACCACGGGCGGCGTCGCCTCAGGCGCGCTTACGGGCTATTCGTGAACTTAATACCGCGGGAGTCCCAGTCGGCACATTGATTTCGCCGGTTATTCCAGGGCTGACTGATCATGAAATCGAAAAACTACTCGAAGCCGCCAGCCGAGCAGGCGCACGAACGGCGGCTTGGATGTTGCTGCGCTTACCTTATGAAGTGGCACCGCTGTTTGAAGCGTGGTTGGAAGCTCACTATCCAGAACGCGCCGCCAAAGTGATGAGTCTTATGCGCCAGTGCCGGGGCGGTAAGGCCTATGATGCCAAGTTTGGTAAGCGCTTTCGCGGGGAAGGTGTCTTTGCCGATCTAATTGCCCAGCGCTTTGCGCGCGCCAGCCGCCAGTGGAACATGCAGGATCGCACCGAGCAGGGCTTGAACACGCGGGATTTCCGCCCACCACGGGCGCAGGGCGACTTATTCCTTTAAGCTAAGCAGCGCATTAATCAATTTGCTGTTAAGGAAGCCTCATGTCCGCGCTTAGCAAAACGAAATCGAGTTTTTACCGACGTTTATACGTGGCCCATCTTATCGAACATGGCGCTGCCAGCGTGCCTGCACTCATTGAGGCCACCGGCATGCCACGGCGTACCGCCCAGGATACGATCGCCTCCCTTGCCGAATTAGATATCGAGTGCGTATTTACGAAAGATGAAGGCGAGCGCCACAACATTGGCCGCTACCAGATACGTGACTGGGGGGCGATTGACCCACGTTGGGTGGAAACGAATGCCGAGCGGCTTAAACAGGCACTCGGCTATTCTGGAACCCTCTGATCGTTTTCCTCCGGCTCGGCCCACGCTAACCGTGCGGCATTGAGCGTGACACTCAGCGAACTTGCCGCCATGGCGAGTACCGCGACCAGGGGTGGAATGGCCATCACAGCTACCAGCCCTAGTGCCAGCGTATTATAAAGTGCCGAGAAGAACAGATTCTGCACCATGATGCGCCGGGTGCGTGTAGCAATGCTAAGCAGTTGCACTACACCACCCATTCCCGGCGTCATGAGCTGTGCAGAAGCCCCTTCACGGGCGGCTTCGCTGGCACTTAGCGGGGCAATACCCACATCAGCCGCGGCCAAGCTCAACGTATCATTCAAGCCATCACCCACGTAGAGCGTTGGCGATGGTAGCGCCTGCAACAGCCTCGCTTTGGCTTCAGGCGAACGCTGGGCATAGCAAGCTTCTCGGGCAAGCCCTATCTGCTCACCCAGCCAGCTAACGGCTCCCTGCCGGTCGCCACTAATCATCGCCACCACATAACCTGATGCGAGCAGGCGCTTCACGCTTGGAGCGGCATCCTCCACAGGTTGATCAGCCAGATAGAACGTGGCCAGCCAGCCCGCTTCGTCAGCCAACATCACTTGAGAAGCAAACGTCAGCGCGGGGTCTTCAGCTTGAAATGGCACCACAATCTGCTGACGAGTTAGCCAATTAGCGCTGCCTAGCGTTAGCCACTCGCCGCTATTTAGCTGCACTCGGCGCCCTTCCCCAGGCGATTCATTTACTTCTATATTCTGTTCCGTATTCTGCTCAGGGTGCTGATCACGTTGATCATCCGACCAGTGGGTTAACGCCTGCGCTAGCGGATGTTCGCTTCCAACGACGGCGGCGCTTAATTTGCGCCGCACAGTATGCTTATTAACGCCCTCCCGCGCCTGCCAATGCAGCACGGAATGATTGCCGGTCGTTAAGGTGCCGGTTTTATCCAGTGCTACCGAGCGAATGCGCGCCAAGGTTTCAAGCGCTGCCGGGTCGCGGAGCGCAATACCTTGCTGCATGGCCTGACCGCCACCGGCAAGGCTTGCCAATGGCACGGCAAGCCCCACAGCACAGGGGCATGCCACCACCAGCACGGAAAGTGCCCGCACAAAGGCCTCTTCCCAGCCTGTTCCGAATAACAGCGCAGCAGGCAGCGTCAGCAGTGCGAGCACAAGTGCTAAGGGGCTTAGCCAAGCGGCAAAGCGGTCAGCAAGCTTCTGTAGCTCGCCCTTTTTGGCCTGATAGCGGCGCATTTCGTCACATAGACGGTCTAACCGGCGCTTGCCTACGCCGGCGCTTACCTGCATTACCAGCGGCGTTGCACCCAGGTAGCGGTAGCCTGCGTAGACCTTCTGACCTGTATGAAAGTGGCGCGGCAGGCTTTCACCGGTCAACGAGGCAGTATCGATCCAACCAGGCGCTTCCAGGATGCCATCAAGCGCTACCAGCTCACCTGGCGCTAACTCAACGCGTATTCCTACGGCCACTTCATCGGCGGGGAGTGTTTCCCATCGTTCATGTTGCCAAACGGTTATGTTCGCGTTCGGTAGCGCCAATGCGTCCAGCGCTTTTAACCCACGGTGACGGCACAGCGTTTCCACTAACCGCCCAACCAGTAACAGCACAATCAGCATCACCGCCGTATCGAAATATACTTCCGATGAACCGCGCCATAAAAGCCCAAGCGAGACGAGTACTGCGCCAAATACACCAAGGCTGACGAGCACATCCATTCCAGGGCGTTTGGCGAGCAATGTACGCCATCCCGCTCGGTAAAACGGCACGCCCGCAAACAGCACCACGGGAAGTGAAAAAGCACCCGACACCCATGCCACTACCTGCTCGACCTGTTCATTGGGCAAGGCGGATGCGTAGATCAGAACTGAGGCAAGCATGGTCCACATGCCAAATAGCGAACCCACCATCAGCCTAAGGGTGAGGTAGCGGCTCTCCTCTTCCAGTCGCGCATGGGCATCGCCCACCGGCTCAAGTTCCGTCAGCCGGTAGCCTAGTCGCTTGACCTTTGAGGCAAGCCCTGAGAGCTGAATCGCGGCTGGCGTGCCGCTTATACAGAGCGTGGCGCTGGGATAATGCACGCTAACGTCGCGCACACCAGCACTCCGTTTGAGGGAGCCTTCCACGGCCAACGCGCAACTGGTACACCACATGCCGTGAAGGGTATAGAGCTTGTCTGCGTTAGTGTCAGTCATACCGCTCACAGGCAAGGCGGAATACCGATGATGGGCATCGCTGCAAACAATACGCCGAAGGTAGAAAAGAGATAGAGCCCGGCAGAAACCCGTGCATTAAAGCGCAGCCGCCCGGCATGACGTTTGCTCATGCGGTAACACCCCACCGTTAACGCGGCTAATAGCGCAACGGCGGCAAGACTGACCATAAGCAACAACGCATTAACGAGGGTAAAAACACCCTGTTCTGGGTCAGGGGGCATGACTTCACAGGCCACAGCATGGCCACCGTAAACTGTTACAAACCAAGCACTCCAAAGCGTTAAGCCAATAACAAAGTGTAATGGGTGAGTGAGGTGTAAGCGCTGCATCACTATGGTCATCCGCCTAACTCCCTATGACACGGGGCAGCACGGCAAGCGCGCCCACGATGATCCAGAACGTCGCCACGTTATAACGCCACAATTGAGCAACGACAGCGGGCTCAAAAGGTGCATGGGCGCCCACATAGCCATAACCCACCCGTAGGCCCTGAAGCAGCGTTAGCACAGCACCCAAACCTCCATGAAACAGTGCATACGCTAGTCCCACCATAATGATTGCATCATGAGAGTTCTCGGTAACCGCAAGGTCTGCGCTCAGCAGTACCCAAAGCGTGATGCCCACCTGCAAAAACCCAAGCGCACTAATACTGAACATGCCTAGTGACAGCCCAGCATCACGCTGCTGACGCAACCCACTTATCAGTTTTTCGAGGATGCCTGCACCTACCGTGAGTGACCCACCAGCCAACAGCAGCCCCATCAGAGAGAGCGGTGATACCTCAGGCATTCGCCATTCAGGCGAGACCGTCCAAAGGTAAAACCAGCCAAACAAATAGGAAAGGAAGAACGAGCCATTGGCCAGCATGGTAATCGACATTGCCCATAAGCCAGGGCCATCCATGGTGCGCGAGTGCAGCGGAGGATCGCCGGGTGCCACCCGGGCATCAGGCGCAGCTTTTGGATGTGCACCGTTTTCCCATGACCAGCGCAATAGAAACAATCCAGCGATCACCACGGCGATAACGGCCAACGGGTAAAGGCGAGTCAGCAGGCTTAAACACACCACTGCCAGTGCCATCGCGGCGAAAAGTGGCCACCACGAGTTACCCGGCAGGTGAATAATTTCGCGCACTTTGCCGGTTAACGGATCGGTTCCCCACGTTTCACGTCGCCCATGAGTCGCTACCGCCAAACTATGCTGGCCTTCCGCCATAGTGCGCGGCAAATCAGGATCATCCCAAAGCGGGTGGCGTGTCTCGATTTTTGGCAAACTGACAAAATTATAGGCGCTTGGCGGCATGCTATTGGCCCACTCAAGGCCATCAGCATTCCATGGATTAGGCTTAGCGGGCTTGCCAAAACGGAAGTGTAGGGCAAAATCCAGCAGCACCATGGCAATCCCCGCCGACATAATGAAGCCGCCTACTGAAGAAATTAGATTAAAAATATCCCAACCCATGCCCGCGTCATAAGAGTAAACACGGCGCGGCATACCCAGTAGCCCGGTCCAGTGCATAATCAGGAACGTGGTATTAAAACCGATGAATGTCAGCCAGAAGCCCCATTTACCCAGCGTTTCAGAAGGCATACGGCCTGAAAAGAGGGGCAGCCAGTAGTAAAGCCCAGCGATCAGCGGGAAGAACATTCCGCCGACTAAAACGTAGTGCATATGTGCCACCACGAAGTGGGTATCGTGCACTTGCCAGTTAAACGGCACCAGCGCCAGCATTACCCCCGTTAAGCCGCCGCACACAAAAATGATCAAAAAGCCTAATATCCATAGCATCGGCAGCTTCATCTTCGGCTTACCCAGCCATAACGTCGCCAGCCAAACAAATACCTGAATCGCCGTGGGCACTGCGACCAACATACTGGCAGCTGAAAAGAAGGCTTGAGCCAGCTGGGGAATCCCCACAGTGAACATATGGTGGACCCATAACCCAAAGCTAATGAAGCCGGTGGTGACAATGGCGAAAACCACCCAGCCATAGCCCACAATCGGACGACCAGCGAACACCGGTATCAGCGTAGACACTATCCCCGCCGCCGGTAAAAAGATGATGTAAACCTCAGGGTGACCGAACAGCCAGAAGAGATGCTGCCAAAGAATAGGGTCACCGCCCCCGGCCACGTCAAAAAAGGGCATCCCAGCGGCACGCTCGAGCTCAAGTAAAATACTGCCCAGAATCAGCGGCGGGAAACCGACCACAATCATTAAAGCCATCGCGAGAATGTACCAGGCAAACAGCGGCATTTTATGCAGCGCCATTCCTTGGGTACGCGTACGCAGTATTGAAACCACCAGTTCTACACCCGCAGAGAGGGCGGAGATTTCAACAAAGGTGATCCCCAGTAGCCAAAAATCCGAACCTAAACCCGGTGAGTACTCGCTACTACTAAGCGGGGTATACATGAACCAGCCACTGTCCGGTGCCATCTCTAACACCAAACTAAAAGTTAAGATGATCCCGCCGAATAGATAGCACCAGTAGCCCAGCGACGTCAGCCGTGGGCAGACCAGATCGCGGGCACCAATCATCTTAGGAATCATGTAAATCGCTAACCCTTCCAGCATAGGAATAGCGAACAAGAACATCATCACCGTGCCGTGCATGGTGGTGACTTGATTATAGATATCCGGCGTCATGAAATCTTGATCAGAAAGCGCCAGCTGGGTGCGTACCAGCATGGCCAACAAACCGCCGATCAAGAAAAATACCATCCCGGTAACCATGAATCTCAGGCCAAGGGTGGTGTGGTTTACAATGGTCAGTGCTTTCAAGCCGCGCGGATTTCCCCAGATCTCATGCAGATCGTTATGCAACCGCTTAGGATTTTCGGGTAAATCGCCCGGTGGCGTCACTTCACGATTAATGGTCGTCATGGTGTCAAGCTCTCCAGCCAAGCACCCAGGGACGCCAAGGTAGCGGTGTCAATATCATCGTGGGGCGGCATTTTATTGCCTGGTTTTAAACGTTGATGGTGTTGCAGCCAGTGGGTCACCGCGCCCTCTTCCATGGCCATAATGCCCGCTCCTAAGCTGGTACGGCTGCCTAAATCAGAAAGGTCAGGCCCTTCTCCAGCCGTTGAGAGCCCGGCTACCCGGTGGCAGCTCGCGCAATGGGTCATAAATGCCTCCCTGGCAGGTTCATGCTGTTGGTCGTTTGTCGCTAGCGACGACAATTCATCCGTTTGACGGTCAGCCAACCAAGCGTCGTACTCGTCGCGCTCGACAGCTTCTACATAGAGCTGCATCTGGGCATGCTGGGCGCCGCAGAACTCGGCGCATTGAGCGCCAAATACCGCTGGCTCATCCGCTTCCAAGCGTATTTTATTGATGCGCCCTGGAACCATATCAATCTTGCCACCTAACCGCGGCACCCAAAAGGCATGGATCACATCGGCACCGGTGACATGAAAATCAATGGGCTCACCCGCCGGCATGATGAGTTGATTAGCAGTCACCACTTCGCCGCCTTCCGCTCCTGGGTAGCGCACTTCCCACCACCACTGATGGCCGATGACTTCAATCACTTCCGGTGGATCACTTAAAGGCAGCGTTAACATACGTTGCCCCGTCGGCACACCAAAAGTTAACAGCGCGATAATACTGGCGACTGGCAGTATTATCCCGCCGCCGACAATCCAACGCCGTGCCACCCGGCGCTCTTCTACCGGCGTGCGTGCCACCTCTTTACGCTTAAAGGTATACAGCCAAAAAACGGTGACCATGACCAATACGACGGTGCCAAAGCCTAGCATCACCCACCAAATCATCACCACATCTCGCGCAGCTTGGCCTGCCGGGTCTAGAATAGACTTATCGCCCGCGCAGCCGGTTAGCAGTAATCCAGCTAACAGTGCGAGCAGAATGCCCAGCCGGTTGACCCTCTGCTGGGTTAAGCGTTGAATACTTGTTAAGCGCTGGATACGTGTTAAATATTGAAGTCTAAGCCTCATCCCTGAATTCCTTTTTTCTGCCCACAGGAAGTGACCATGGCAAAAACTCGCCAACTCTCGATCGTAAGCCGCGCCTCTATCGCCGGCCACCCACTGCATCCAGTGATGATTCATTTCCCGGTCGCCGCGCTGTTGGCGCTGGTGGCCAGCGATATTGGCTTTTTGCTGAGTGGTGATGAATTCTGGCTGCGCGCCAGCTTGTGGCTGGCTGGCGTCGGTGCGTTTGGCGGCTGGATTGCCAGTACGGCGGGGATTATCGACTTGGTCACAGTGCCACGTATTCGCCGCCTGATTACTGGCTGGAGTCATGCCATCGTAGCGGTCGTAATGCTCTCGCTGGCGTCGCTGAACTGGCTGCTGCGCTTTAACGACGCCAGCGCGATTTTGCCCTGGGGATTGGCCGTATCGCTGATCACCGCTGGTTTGATCGCCGTGGCGGGCCTGCTGGGCGGCCAACTGGTGTATGAACATGCGGTCGGTGTCGACGTTGAGGACTAGAGCCACAGTGTTAGCTCCAATCCAGCGGTTTTGCTAATACAAAGCCTAGCACACTGAGAATGGCCACTAACGCAACGCATAGCGCTGTCCAGTTGGCGGGCTTCACCCAACGGTAGTGGCCCTGCTCAAGACGCAGTATTAACCAGCCAAAACAGCCATGAGCGGCCACCATCGCCACCACGGCGCCAAGCTTTAAGATTAACCAGCCGCCCAATATGCCATGGATAAGAAACAGCAGCGTACCCGACGCAATCGCCACTAAGGCGGCAGGGGTAGCAAAGGAGATATAAAAAAACCGCGGCATTGGCGGCGTACCCTGAGCAAAGCCCGAGTCTTTACGTAGCTGCAGCGTTTGGCTGAGCAAAGCGGGCAAGTACAACAGCGAGCCGCACCAAATCACTAGCGCGGCAATGTGAAGCAGTTTAAGCCAGGGCATCGGGGCTTCCTTGCATTGCTTAAGGCGAGATAAATCTACCCCCTAACCTTAGCCAACTCACCGCACTCTGGCTAGCCGATTAACTCACCTGGATCTCGTAACCTGTGAATTTGCGGAGATTAATAACGCCGCTATCAAGCAGCAAATACTGGCCTTTGACGCCTTGCAGCACGCCTTCCACTACCGGTTGCTTATCAAAATTATGCGACACCACTTTTTTTGGGAAGACGCTGACCGGGTAGTGAAATTCTTGTGCGGGCTGCTCCAGGGTGCGAATGGCATCTGCCCCATGAGTCTCGCGGAGTTGATTCAGCCCGCCAGCTAACAGGCTCAGCAGCCGGTCACGCTCAGCGGCTAAATCCATTACTGTAACGTCACCTTTAAGCATGGCCCGCCAGTTGGTGCGATCGGCCACCTGCTCTTTGAACAGCATTTCGACAAACCCGGACTGCTGGCGAGTATCGACTTCCAGAATCGGCAGTGCCTGTATTGCACCTTGATCCAACCAACGGGTTGGCATTTGGGTTTTGCGCGTAATACCCACTTTTAAGCCAGAAGAGTTAGCCAGGTAAACGATGTGAGGCTGAAAACAGTGCTTCTCTCCCCACTCCGGCTCACGGCAGGTGCCTTGGAAAAAGTGGCAGGTTTCTGGTTTCATAATGCAGGTATCGCATTGTGCTAACCGCTTAAAGCAAGGGTAACAGTGGCCCTGAGCAAAGCTCTTCTTGGTCGCCCGCCCACAGTGGGTACAGGCAATCGCGCCCGTCCAACGCAAACTAAGCGGCTCACCGATACGCTCATTAAGCGCGACACGATGCTCCCCTGCACGCAAATGGTAGGTTACCTGCTCATGCTGACGATCAGGCAGCGCTGCTGCCATTTTGCTTAAACAACCTTGCACTGCCGCTTCAATCACGCGTGGCATCCCGTGCCAAGCCGGCCATTTCTGGTGTTACACCAGCGCCGTTGGCAGCTGCCCCACAGGTACGCTGCTCTAAATAGCCTACGCGGCTCTCTTCCGGCACATTGTTCTCAGCTTCATAGCGCATCACCGCTTCCAAACAGAGCTCGGTCTGTTCGGGCGTTAAGCGACGACCATCAGGCCATTTGCGCAGCGATACCGCCTGTTTCAGGCTCTCATAGATCGCTGGGGTCATCTGGTTAATCATTTTCTCGAACGTCATTTCGCTCATTGCGGCCTCTTAATGTTTTTTCAAACGGCGGGATGAATAATACCAGCCTGTGACCAGCCCCACGAGTAGGCCACCCAAATGCGCTTCATTAGCGACATTGCCAAAACCAACGCTGCCCGCCATATCGGTCATGGTGAACACCATCCACCCCAGCATGAAGACCACCAGCATTTGCGGCACAAAGAAACCGCTTCGGGGCACCCGCCGGGACATCAACCAAACGTGGGCCAGCAGCGCATAAACCACACCGGACATACCGCCAAACAATACGGTACCGGTTAAGTACTGAGCGATGTTGGCGCCTATGCCCGCCACAACAAGCAGCAGTAGCATAGTGCGGCTGCCCTGCAGCGCTTCAATCTGACGGCCGAAGTACCACACCCACATCAGGTTAAATATCAAATGCATCCAGCCAAAATGCAGAAATGCAGGCGATAGTAAGCGCCACACCTGCCCTGACGAGAGCGTTTGCGACAGCTGACCGAACACCAGCTCACCCCCTGAAATACCGATGGGCACGATGGTCAACGTCACGATCAGCTGGTCACCGAACACCTCTATCAGGGCAAACACCACCACGCTTATCGCAATCATCAAGGCCGTCACCGGCACTTGTTTGAGAGAAGTCAGGGAAGCAGTCATGTTGCGTGAACGCTTGGCTGAGTGCTGAAGCTCCAGGGGTTCCCCCTGTTTCCAGCGCTCTACCAGTGCTTTTAGTTCATCGTGCTGACGAGGATCAGCAATCCATAGCAGCTGGCCGTCGGCCTCGTCGGTAATGCGGTGACCAATGCGGTGGCGCCAAAGTGCCTTTCGCAGTTCGCTTGTATCCGCGTGATCGGGCAAAAGCATCACTGGATGCATAACATCCCTCTAATCAATGCGCTAACGGCACGCTGACCGCAGCGAGTAGGTATTGGGCGAGCTATCGGCTGCCAACAAGCAGGCAAAAAAAACCGGCGGTGGGGACCGCCGGAGAATAAAAGCAAGGGATCATTCAAGGGAACACTTACTCTGATAGCCGACAGCAGCGTTAGTTCAGCCGTTTTGCAAAAATTATGTAAAAAAACGTAACCAAAGAAATAATCACCTAATCAAAATCAATTTCCCAGGGTTTCGGCAATGCCCGCTCCTCTTTCGGCACCTTAATCCATACAAAGTGGTCGGCATTTAAGACCGCCTCCCCACTCCAGCGGTAAGCGACTAACCGGCCATATTTGACCGCGCTGTAGTCTAAACAGGCGATATTGCGAGCGGGAAGCGACGGTATCCCTTCGCACCAGTAGTGACCAATAAATAACGGCGGCTGTTCTGGCCCATAATAACTCAATTGCTGCCGCTCTTCGGCCGTGAGTTCGTGGGTTTCAAGATCGCCGGGCAAGTTATCCGGCTGAAAGACTACATCCCCCCACTGCTGTGGGTCTTGAGCCCAAAAGTGGGCGCGGAAACTTTTCCGCGTAAAGCCATCACCAGAGTGTATCGCAATTCCTTCTGGCAGCGAGACATGCGGGCCTCGAGTGAGGCGATCTAGTATTTGATACGCTTGGGTAGTGGGGTCGGTGGATTCAACCAAAAACTCGGTGTCCATGCATTGATCAGGACGTCGCTGCTTTAGCTCGTCAATCAGCTTCTGATCCCAGCAGGCATGCACCACCCGAATCCCGTCTATCTCAAGGCAGAGCGGGATAGTTTTAAACCACGCCAACGTATCTTCCCACTCGTTGGTGTAGTCGCGATACTGCTCTAGGGTGTCTTGAATAATGCGATTATGCCGAGGAGTATGCTCACGCAGCCAGCGTTTGTGGCTACCTGCAGGCCCTGGATGAGTATACGCCAGGGCGTTGTACTCATGGTTACCCATCACAATGTAGGCCTCGCCCTGCTCTACCATTCGCCGGGCGATGGTCACTGCCAAGCGAATACGCGGCCCGCGATCAATCAGGTCGCCAAGGAAAATCACCTTGCGGCGTGGGTGACGGTATACACCGCTGCGCTGATGATAACCCAGCTTTTCGAGTAATGTGGCTAACGTAGCGCCACAGCCGTGGACATCACCAATCAGGTCATATCCTTCCAGCTGAGGCCTGCCTTGCGTTTCACGCTGCATGCTTAATCCCCCAACCGGTGGCTCCAGCCTAATTTGCTGCGCAGCACTTCGTAGAAATTATGTCCGATGGGGTGCACCAGTTGAACGCGTTCAGGCTTACGGGTAATCACCAACACATCGTTGGGCTTCGCTACCGCCCGCGTTTGCCCATCGCAGCTTATATGCGGATAGGTTTGGTTAGTTTCGCCAATATGAATACGGATTTCGCTGGCGGCATCAATCACGATTGGCCGACTCGACAGCGTATGGGGAAACATCGGCACCAGCGTCACTACATCAAGTTTGGGGTGCATAATCGGCCCACCACCCGAGAGTGCATAAGCCGTAGAGCCGGTAGGCGTGGCGACAATCAAGCCATCGCTGCGCTGGCTATAAACAAACTGACCATCAATAAACAATTCAAACTCAATCATGCGCACCGCTTTGCCGGGGTGCAGAACGACTTCATTCAAGGCATCGCCGTTGCCCACCGCAACACCGTTACGGTAGAGCACGGCGTCTAACAGGAAACGCTGTTCAATCTCAAATTCGCCCGCGAGCACTTCACTAACACGGATTTCCAGCTCATCTGGCGAAATGTCAGTAAGAAATCCTAAGCGGCCACGATTGACCCCTAAAATAAGCGTTCCGCTTCGGCAGAGCGTACGCGCCGCACCAAGCAAGCTGCCATCGCCTCCCACCACGATCACCAGATCGCACAGCTCCCCCAACATGCGGCGGCTTGCTTCCGGTTGACCATGATGCGGCAAGGCAGTAGCCGTGCGGTCTTCCACCAGCACCGAATACTCATGGGCGACGAGATAGGTCACCAGGCGCTGCAGAGAATCGATTACTTTATCGCTACCCAACCGACCAATCAGCCCGATGGTTTTAAAGGGCCTGCCTGATTGATCGCTGGAGGGCGACCTAGCCTCTGAAGATTTGGCATCTGGTGGTAAGGTGTTGCTCATGGGCCGACTCTCGCTAACAGAAGCCGCCATTATGGAGACACCTGAGGTATCGGGCAAATAGGCTTAGCTAACGGCCACTTGACGACGCTGGCACCACCAATGGTTGAGCCACAGCGAGGCCGCAATGATAAGCGCACCTAGCAGCAAGCGCGGGATATCCGCATCGCGGTTCCAAATCACCAGGTTAACGATAAGCCCTGCTGGCACCAGCGCATTGTTCATAATCGCTAGCGTGCCAGCATCCACTTTAGTGGCGCCCTGATTCCAGGCAAAGTAGCCAACGCCAGACGCCACTAACCCCAGCCAGGCCAGTACGCTCCACTGCAGCGATGTGGTCGGTAATGCAGCGCTGTTGCCGAAAAGTAAATAAGCGGGTAATGCCACTACCATTGCGCCAATGAAGAACCAGCCAAACACATTGTGCCACGCCAGCGTAGGCGGCAAATCAGCCGCTAATCGACGATAACCTACCTGACCAATAGCAAAGCAAAGGTTTGCCCCTTGCACCACTAAAAAGCCCATCCAGAAGCCGCTATCGACACCGTCATAGCGGATAACGCCTGCCCCGAGAACAGCAAGCAGTGCCGTCACGAGATAGATAGGGGTAAAGCGACCAAACAGGAGGTCATCCAGCAGTGCGATATAAATAGGCGTAAAGATCGTGAACAGCAGTACTTCTGGCACCGACAACAGCAAAAAGGATTGGTAGAAGAAGGTGTACATCACTCCCAATTGGATGGCACCCAATCCCATGAGGGCGAGCCGCTGCTTACCGCGCAGCAGGCTGGGGCGTAAAAACGGCAGGAACACCAGCATGGCAAGTGTTACTCGTAGCAGCACCGCAAAGTAGCTGTCGACCTGCCCCGCCAGATAAACCCCTATCAACGAAAAGGAAAATGCCCACAGGGCGGTAACGCCCACTAGATAACCCATCGTAAACCCCGGCTTATAAATTAGTTTACGCGGATTATACGCACCTGGATGAAGCTGCCAAGTCGTAAACGTAATAACAACCGTTGGTTAACGCCGCTGCAACCACCAAACCGCATACACCACACCCGGCAACCAACCCGCTAGCGTTAACAGTACCGCGATAATCACACGCTTTTGGCCGCCCTGTGTTAAGCCGACGGCGAGGGGTGGCAGGCATATCGCCAGGGCATAATAGGCGAACTTCAACGCGGCGGGCTCAGGTGTCGCTGGTTCTGTCTGGCTTGCTGATGCCGTTTTAGATGATGCAGCCGAGGTCGCGTCTAGCGCCGCCTTGGGCGGTGGCGTGAAGTGTTCTACGGCGCCAGGAGCTGGCTCTTTAGCAGCCTGAGCCGCCCGCTCCTGGGCAAGACGATGGGCTTCTTTATCGATTTTCTGCTCAAGGGTTTCAGCCCCTTCAGCCAAGTCATCGTGATGGCGCTCCCAGTCTTCCCAATCATGGGGTGTGCCCGATTTAGGCCGTTGATGACCAGAGCCCCTCGCCCGTTCCCAGGCTTTCTCTTCTAACGTATTGGGTCGATCCGGGTCACGTTCACTCCCCACGCCTTTGCGGTTTAAATATTCACGTGCATCCATGGAAGGCTCCTTGATGCCTTAATTAACGGTCAGGTGATGCCATTAGAAAATTAACAACACAGAAAATTCAGTACTTATAGCGTTGAATAAAGATAGCTTGCAGGACGCACGCCATGAACAAATCACCTACAGTGAAAGAGTTGATTCTCCCTTAGCGCCTACAACAACGAACAATCACAACGCACTGCCTGCGACAGCTTTATTATTGTCACAGCGCTGAATACGATGATCGAGGAGTGTCCATGATGAGTAGAGCAGCACCCAACATCGTTCGCGACATCATGTCCCGCGATTGCTACCGTGTTTCACCCGACGCATCCATCACCACATTAGCCAAGGGCCTGGCACTGCACCGCTTGCCAGGCGCACCGGTGGTTGATGCCGCCGACCGCTTAATCGGCTTTATTTCGGAGCAGGATGTATTGGGCCGTGTGCTTGATAGTATCTATCACGATGATGAGGCGCCGCTCGTTAAAGAGTTGATGCGCCACGAAGTACTCAGCGTATCACCGAATAAGAGCATTACCGACTTGGCACAGGAAATGCGGTCAGCGAAACCCAAGGTATACCCGGTCGTGGAGCAACAGCGGTTAATAGGCATCGTGACACGACGTGATATCCTAATTGCGCTGCTAATGATTCGCCGCCATTAGCCGTGCCGTTATGCTGGCTACGCTTTCTTTAAGTAGCTATATAACAGGCAAGCATCAGGCAAAAAAAACCGCTACTCAAGGAGTAGCGGAAGCAAGGGATCAAAACAAAGAGCCAGAACAACAACTTTAGCGACTGCTATCGCGCTGTTGTCTGTACATACTCAGACACGCCGCGCTGAAAAAGTTCGCAAAATAGTAAAATTTTCGACCTTGGCGGCGTCAAGCGTATAATTAAACGACAATTTGTGAACTGATGACGCCTAGGAGCCCAGCGAATGGCGCTGTATTTATTGGTATTTGGGGTGTGCTTGCTGGTGATTGGCGCGGTAATGCTGGTGTTGATGACCTCAAGCACGCCGCGCTACCGCACAGAACCTAAGGATTTACTGGCGCTGTTTGATAAAGCGCTCAACAGCCAGGTAAGCGAAACCGAGTGGAACGCTATCATCGGCTACCCTATTCGGCATAATGAGTATTTGGATGGCATTCGTCGCCGTGCCGCGCATTTAATGGAGCAGCATGGCCGACGCTGGATGGTAGCCCAGGGTAAACCATTGCTCAATCAAGAGGGCCAGGCTGAACTTAAGGCCCTTCGCGATCATTTGTCCGCCCATACAGCCCTCCGCCAGCAGTAGCTGGTGCGATCCAGGAGACCTGCTATGCCGAGCACCATTCGACAAATACCTCTGGCCAGCGCCACGCAACATCATGCCCATGATTTTCATCAAATAGTCATCACCATGTGTGGCTCGTCAGAGTTTGAAATTGAAGGATTAGGTGGGCGCGTCAATGCCTTTTCGGGCTGTATCGTGCCCGCCAATCACGAGCACTACTATTCGGGCAATGGCCATAATCGACAATTGATTCTCGACCTGCCCGAGGACGCCCCCGCTTTGACAGGTGAAAATCACGAATTAGTAGCGCTATTTGATGCCCCCCGTTTCTTTGGTTTAGACAACGCACTGCGCCACTACTTAGCCTTTATGGAGAGCGAACTTGCTCAAGGGTTTGATACCTCTACCAACTCCTTTCAGCAAGACCGCTTAGCGGCCACCCTTTTAGGTTCCCTTAAAGCGAGATTGGGCTCTGCTACCACTTCAAACCAACGTCGGCTGGATTTGACGCGAATTAATCATTTTATTCGCCAGCATCTCGCCGAGGAGCTGCGTGTCGCCGACCTAGCGCGGCTGGCTTGTTTGAGCGAAGCACATTTTTCCGACTGTTTCCGCGCCCAAACCGGGCTTTCACCCTGGCAATACGTCAAGCGGCAACGGCTAAATGCGGCCCGCCAACTGATTTTGCAAAGCCGACTTCCGCTCACCGACATTGCCATTCAAACCGGCTTTGCCAACCAAAGCGCTCTTTCTCATGCTTTCCGGCGTAGCTATGGTTTGTCGCCGCGTAAACTACGCCAGGGTGATGTGTCACCCATTGCGCTCAGCGCCTCAAACGCTGCGTTAGGGCCGCTAGCTGGCCAGCAAAAACTATACTAAAGTCGTAAAGTTACTGTGCTTGCCGCGGAATTGACATGTTTTACCGTGAAATCAGCATACACCTGAGTTAGCCGCACTCTACATTCGCTGACTAGCTTGGGCGTAACGCCCTGTTACCCATTCGTTCTGTTCAGACTTTCGGGGGCTTCAATGCTCAATGCCAAGAAAATGCGTGACCCTGCCATCTGGCAAACTGATCTCGACACTCTCATGGCGCGCGTTAGCGACCACTATCTAGTGGATGAAAGCGCCTATGTCAGCGAACTGATCAAGGTGCTGGATGCTGACCGCCACGACTTTGCCCGCATTGAAGCCAATACAGCCGCATTGGTTCAGGATGTCCGTAAAATGGACACGGCCGTCGATACGATTGATGAGCTACTACAGCAGTACAGCCTGGATACTCATGAAGGCTTGATGCTGATGTGCCTAGCGGAAGCCATGCTGCGCATTCCCGACAAAGCTACCGCCGATGCCCTGATTGAAGACAAGCTCGGCCCCGCCGACTGGCAGTCTCACGTGGGCAAGAGCGACTCGTGGATGGTCAACGCCTCTACCTGGGGCCTGTTAATGACCGGGCGCGTACTCAAGCTAGACCACCCTAAAGAGGGGCAGCCCGCCAACTTCATCAATCGCATGGTTAATCGTATGGGTGAGCCGGTGATCCGCCGCGCCATGTACGAAGCGATGAAGATTATGGGCAAACAGTTCGTGCTGGGGCGCGATATCAATGAAGCGCTGAAGCGCTCAAAGCCGCTGTTCAATAAAGGCTATACCTACTCCTACGACATGCTGGGCGAAGCCGCCCGTACCCGTGACGATGCACAGCGCTATTTTGATGACTACGCACGGGCCATTGAGCAAGTCGGCAAGACTTGCAAAACGTTAAGCGATAAAACCCCGGCGCCGTCGGTCTCCATTAAGCTCTCAGCCCTTCACCCCCGCTATGAGTTTGGCCGCCGCGAGCAAGTGCTTGCCGAGCTTGTCGACACAGTCATCAAGCTGGTCAGCAAGGCGCGTGCACTGGATGTTGCGGTTACTATTGACGCTGAAGAGATCGATCGCCTGGAGATTTCTCTGGAAGTCTTCCGTGCGGTTTACGAAAGTGAAGCCGCCAAGGGCTGGGGGCACTTCGGTTTAGTGGTTCAAGCCTACTCCAAGCGCGCGCTGCCAGTGTTGCACTACATCAACCGTTTGGCCGACCAGCAAGGCGACGAGATTCCACTGCGCTTGGTCAAAGGCGCTTATTGGGATACCGAAATTAAAGAGTCCCAGCAGCTTGGGGTCGACGGCTATCCGGTATTTACACGTAAAGCGGGTACCGATGTAGCCTATCTCGCCTGCGCGCAGTTCCTGCTCTCTAGCGACACCAATGGGCGTATTTTTCCGCAGTTTGCTACCCACAATGCCCACACTGTGACGACTATTTTAGAATTTGCTAATCGCGATAGCCGTCCTTTTGAGTTTCAGCGTCTGCATGGCATGGGTGAAGCGCTTTATGACGCTGCTCTTGAGCGTGCCCCGAAAGGTACCTACTGCCGTATTTACGCCCCGGTGGGTGCGCATAAAGACCTGCTGCCCTACTTAGTGCGGCGACTGCTTGAAAATGGTGCCAACTCCTCGTTTGTTCACCAGTTGGTTGATCCTGACGTACCGGTCGAGTGGCTGTGTCAGCACCCGATTGAAACTCTGCGCCAGCAGAAACACCTGGCCAATATGAACATTCCGTTACCCAAAGACATTTACGGGCCCAAGCGGCGCAATTCACGTGGGGTGAATCTGAATATACGCAGCCACTACTATCCGCTCATGGAGAAGATGGCTGCGTTTATGGATCAGCAATACCCAACGAAGCCGCTGCTCGCTTTTGATGTCGCGGACGACGCCGCCAATACCCATAGCGTTACCAGCCCATACGACCGCCAAAAAACCGTCGGTAGCGTTCAGTGGACGAGCAAAGAGCAAGCCACCCAGGCGCTGGATGCTGCGTGGGCCGCTTTCCCTCGCTGGGACGCCACCCCGGTGGCCGAACGGGCGGCTATTGTCCGTCGCTTGGGGGATTTGATGGAAGAGCATATGCCAGAGCTAATGGCATTGTGCTCGCGTGAAGGCGGTAAACTGCTTACCGATGGCGTCGATGAAATTAGAGAAGCCGTCGACTTCTGCCGTTTCTACGCCATGCGCGCTGAAGAGGACTTCGGCCAAGTTATCGAGCTCCCTGGCCCCACTGGCGAATCCAACCGCTTATTTATGGGTGGCAAGGGCGTGTTCGCAGCCATCAGCCCCTGGAACTTCCCTGTCGCGATCTTCTGCGGCCAAATTGTCGCAGCGGCGGTAGCAGGTAACACGGTACTGGCCAAACCGGCGGAACAGACGTCTATCGTCGCGCATCGTGTTATTGAGCTGCTCCACGAAGCGGGCATGCCCCGTGATGTCGTCCAACTACTGCCCGGTGACGGCCCCACAGTAGGTAGCGTGCTGACCTCCGACCCGCGGATCACCGGGGTAGTCTTCACAGGTGGCACCGACACCGCACAAATTATCAACCGCGCTTTGGCGGCACGAGAAAATGCCCCGCTAGCCACCCTAATTGCGGAAACCGGCGGCATGAACGCCATGATTGTCGATTCTACTGCCCTGCCTGAACAGGTGGTGGTAGATGTGATTCAGTCGGCCTTCCAGAGCGCCGGGCAGCGCTGCTCGGCGCTGCGGGTACTGTATCTACAAGACGATGTTGCCGACCGGGTCATTGAAATCCTCAAAGGCGCGATGAATGAACTGCGCATTGGCGACCCTCGCGATTTAGGCACTGATGTGGGGCCGGTGATCGATGAAGAGGCGCGTAAAGGCTTAATGGAGCACATCGAAAAACTCAAAGCCGAAAATCGACTAGTCGCCGAGACACCGATGGCTGCTGAGCATACCCAAGATGGCACATTCGTGGCGCCTGTCGCCTTCACGATTGATAGCATCGATTCACTCACGCGCGAGCAGTTCGGGCCCATACTGCATATCGTGCGTTACAAAGCCAGCGAGCTTGATAAAGTTATCAATGACATTAACGGTCGCAATTACGGCCTGACATTTGGCGTACATAGCCGTAACGAATCATTCGCCGCTGAAATAGCGCAGAAAATGCGCGTAGGCAATGTGTACATCAACCGTAATATCATTGGGGCTGTGGTGGGCGTTCAACCGTTTGGTGGTCAAGGGCTTTCTGGTACAGGGCCAAAAGCCGGCGGCCTTCACTACCTGCAGCGCTTTGTAACTGAAAAAACGATTACTAATAACACCGCCGCTTTAGGTGGGAACGCGTCGCTACTGGCGCTGGGTGATGAGTGAGCCGCTCATCACGCCCGAAAATTTCTCCGACCTCACCCCAGCCTGACATTTGCTGGGGTACGTCAAGTGAATAGGAAAAGGGAATAACAGCCATTAACAACAACAAGACTGCGCCACAACCCATTCTTCTCGGTAAGCGCACTAACCTGTCGGCGCTACGTCCGACTTAATAACTAAGAAACAGGAGACTTTTTTATGGCTATTGGCGTTTGGATCAGCCTTTTTGCTTACTTTGCGCTCATGATTGGCATCGGCCTTTATGCTATGCGCAAATCCACATCCACCTCGGAAGATTACATGCTAGGTGGCCGAACCCTTAGCCCAAAGGTGGCGGCCCTGTCGGCTGGCGCTTCAGACATGAGCGGGTGGTTGCTGCTGGGGTTACCTGGGGCGATGTTCGTATCCGGCTTGGGCTCAGCCTGGATCGGTATCGGCCTGTTCGTGGGTGCCTTCTTTAACTGGGTGCTGGTGGCACCGCGCTTGCGTGAACAGACGGTGCACTATGGCAATGCGATTACGATTCCAGCCTTCTTGGCCAACCGGTTCCCCACTCGATCAATGTCGCTGAGAACGGTCTCCGCCATCGTCATCGTTATCTTTTTCGCGGTATACACGGCGTCAGGCTTGGTGGCAGGCGGTAAGCTGTTCGAAAGCGCCTTTGCTGGCGTCATCAACATTGGTGGCCTGAGCGATTACGCTACGGGCATCATCATTACGCTGGGTGTGGTACTGGTCTATACCGTGGTCGGCGGTTTCCTGGCCGTGAGCATGACGGACTTCGTGCAAGGCTGCATCATGATGCTGGCCTTGGTGATCATGCCGGCGGTGGTCCTGTTTGGCGAAGGTGGCGGTGGTTTCACCCAAGCGTCACAGACACTCAATGAGGTCGATCCCACGCTACTGTCATGGACAGAAGGATTGACCTTTATCGGCTGGCTCTCTGCCGTTACCTGGGGCCTGGGTTATTTCGGCCAACCACACATCATCGTGCGCTTCATGGCTATCCGAACGCTGAAGGATGTACCTATTGCCCGCAATATCGGCATGAGCTGGATGGCCATCTCGCTGATTGGCGCAGTCTCTCTGGGCGTGTTTGGCCGTGCCTACGCGGTCCGTAATGGCATGGACGTAGAAGATCCGGAAACGATCTTTATTATCCTAGCCGAGCTGCTGTTCCATCCGCTGATCACTGGCTTCCTCTATGCTGCTCTGCTGGCGGCGGTCATGAGTACCATTTCCAGCCAACTGCTGGTGGCCTCTTCATCACTGACTGAGGACTTCTATCGCCTGTTCTTTCGTAAAGAAGCGACCGATAAAGAGTGTGTGGGCGTAGGCCGGATCAGTGTCGTACTGGTTGGCTTGGTGGCGGCCGTTATCGCCTCAGACCCGGATTCACAGGTGCTTGGGCTAGTCAGTAATGCCTGGGCAGGCTTTGGTGCCGCGTTTGGCCCGCTGATTATCTTGTCGTTAATGTGGTCGCGCACGAACGGTGCTGGCGCTATCGCTGGCATGGTAGTGGGTGCTGCTACCGTCATGATCTGGATTGCATTGGGCTGGAACGGTGAATTTATGGGTGGTCCCGGTGTGTATGAGATCATTCCCGGCTTCATCGCTTCCTTTATTGCTATCCTGGTAGTGAGCAGTATGACAGCCGATGCGGGTGAATATCAGCACATCACTCGCTAACCAGTAAGATGATCATGAGACCTTTATGTGTCAGACATATCGACAACAGGAAGGTCTCTACATTACAGCCCTTCTGAGCTGTATGTGATCGGGCCACCTTCGGGTGGCCTTTTTATGTCTGCAGTTCATATTGTTAATAACGAATCTGGCGTTAAGGCAGCCCACCCTTGCCCTAGATCAATAACCAGTGACTACCTCTTTATTAGACTCTTAAACATCATGAAGTGGCCCATCCATAGCCGCTTAGCCATGCCACTAGGAGTCAACTCATGCGTAAAGCCGCCCTTCCCACCCTACTCGTTTCCAGTATTGCCGCTGCGGCTTTGATGACCAGCAGCCAGGTATTCGCCTATGGCGCGGGTGACTTTTTTACCCGCGTGGGTGTTGCGAAAGTGGACCCGACAAGCAATAACGGTGAGATATTAGGCGCCGATGTTAATGTCGATGCAGAGACGAATTTTGCCTTCACGCTAGGCTATCGCTTCCACGACAAGATGGGCGTCGAGCTGCTGGCCGCGCTACCCTTCAAACACGACCTGCAGGTTGAAGGCGTGACCGATGGCTCTACTAAGCACTTGCCACCTACACTCACACTACAGTACTACCCGTTAGGGGGTACCGAGGCCCGTGTCCAGCCTTATGTCGGCGCAGGTATTAACTACACCCGTTTCTCTGACGAAAAAACCGATATCGGCGCATCATTGGAGCTTGACGACTCCTGGGGCGCAGCGGGTCAAGTCGGTATCGATCTGCTGATTGATGAGCATTGGGCGTTAAATGCTGCGGCGTGGTACATCGATATCGATTCCGATGCCAAAGTGGGCGGCGCAGAAGCTGGCACCGTTGAGATCGACCCCGTAGTGGTCATGGCTGGCCTCAGCTACCGCTTCTAAGCCGCCTTAAAAAGCGTTATGACGGATGTAATTTACAAAGCCTGCCTTGCGCAGGCTTTGTCTGTTAAATCGCTTCCATCTTTAAATACCATTCAGCTTTCAGTGACTAACTGGTCGACTTTCTCTACCGCTTGTACAACAAGCAGTTGATGATGGGCAGGTGTTTTCTCCTGCTGCAAATACGCGGCCACAGCGGGAGCCACTTCGCACTTGGCAGGCATGGCGGCACGGGCCTCAATCAAGGCGTTTAAGCGAGCAATAAATACAAAGCGAACCCATTGAGGCAGCGACATCGTATCAATGCAAAACGGCTGCTGGCTGGCGAATGCATCAGCGTCAGGTGTCGGCATACGCCATAGATCGGCGGCTTTCATCGCGGCTTCAAGTTCTAGAAGTGCTGTCTGTAGCGGTTGAAAAGTACTCATAACGTCGTTTGTAACTACCTCGTAAAATGAAAAAGCGTATCTTATTACCATTATCCCCATTCGGCTGGCTGCTTGCCAATCACGCTCACTTGTGAAGAGTTATCCATAGACTCACAGAAAACCTGCACGAGCCTGTGGATAAACTATGGAAAGGTGTCGCAGCGCTTGCTCTCATGGGGCTTTCGCACAGTTGTTTACTTTTTAACCACACTGTCATGTAAGACATACCCGTTGGCCGGTATTTATCCGCCTCGGCGGCTGACAGTGACCCATCATCAAGGTAGAGTGCAGGCTTGCAACGCGGAAGGATGTCATGCAACCGATTCAAACCCTTGATGAGTTTTTTACCCGCAGCGGCGCAGAGGTTTCCCTTTACCATATGGGCCGCCATGTGGTCGCCTGCCCACGGGAGTCCCTCGCCACCTTTGAGCGTGGCGAACTGGCGTGGCCAGAACCTTGGCAAGGCCAAGCACGTCTAGCCATTCTGTTTCGTTTGGGGGATATGCCCGAGCCTGCTATTTGGTTTTTAGCCCTACCACTCGATGAACAGGGGATGCTTTCCCCTGCTCAGCGTGATGCGTTTTTAAATCGTCTGCTGGAAACATTAGGTCGAGCTGTTTCTCAGGTGGGACGTGAAGAAACAGCGGACGTGGACCACTTAATGAAGGATAATCCCCTCGCCTTTACGCCCAGCGTTACCTTTCAAGCGATGCTCAATGCCCGTGCCACTTATGACACAGGGCTACCTGCCAGCCAGCATTTTGAGCCGGTTGAGGATTACTTGAGTGGCCAGCAGGCGATTGATTGGCAGGCATTGGGATTACAGGGAATTGCCGATTACGTCGTTCGTATGGAGTCGCCCGACGCGGACACGTTAGCGCTGAGACTGCCTGACCTACCTACCGCCGTTATTAACTCCGTGTGCTACTGTTTAGAGCACCAGCCACTGCCACAGGCACTAGTCGCCGCGCTGCAACGTCGTGGCGAAGCCGCTGCACAAGCGGGCGACATTGAAACCTTATGTGCTTGCCTTCGCGCTGTGGGTAATACGGATGCAACAGCGGTAGGCAATTGGTACTCCGCCTTACTTAAAGACACCACAGTTTGTGGGCCGGATATGCTGGCTGCCATAGCCGGGCGTGGCTGGGTGTATCTTGAAGACGCTGAGCGCTTACCTCTTTTTCTACAGCGTTTGGCGGAAGATGAGCGTACTGATTTTGCCGCGGTAGTGCGTGATCTTGCTCTCATCCCACGGCTACGTTTACCGGTCATGATGGCCATGCGTGATGCGCCCGACGGCTCTTCTATTCAACACCGTTTGAGCATGATGATGTCGCAGAGAAAGGCTTGATTTGATGTTGTCATTTTTAATTGCAAGGAGTGAGCCGTGAAGGAATTACCCTATCAGGCCAAGGCGGTCATTGGACGCCGTGAAATGGTGACGTTACCTGAGCTAGGGCTTCACCTGTGCTGTAAAGCAGACACTGGTGCGCGTACTTCTGCCCTGCATGCAGAAGAGATAGAGACACATGAAGATGAACATGGTCAACTATGGGTAAGTTTTATTACCCACAGCGCTGGGCCAACTACACCCGCCCATCGCTACAGTCTACATTTACATGATCGACGCCGAGTCACCAGTTCAAACGGACATAGCGAGTGGCGCTATGTAATACGTACCCCAATGCAAATGGGTGATTTGAATTTTCCGGTTGAACTGACCCTGACTGACCGCAGCAATATGCGCCACCCAATGTTATTAGGACGCCGCGCTATGCGCCGCCTGCTAATTGCACCCGGTGCGGCATTTTTGCACGGTGAGCCTTAACCCCTTTTATTAGCCGCCTTTATTTAGACTCGGAGTCCCCTACATGCATATCGCTCTGCTATCGCGCAACCGTAATTTGTACTCTACACGCCGTCTGGTTGAAGCTGCAGAGCAGCGTGGGCATACCGCTCGTGTGGTGGACACGCTGCGCTGCTATATGAGCATTACCTCCCACCACCCTTCGATTCACTATAAAGGTCAAGAAATTGAGCACTTTGATGCGGTCATCCCCCGCATTGGTGCGTCGGTGACCTTTTATGGGTGTGCGCTGTTACGCCAGTTCGAGATGATGGGCACCTACGTTATCAACGATAACGTTTCAATTACACGCTCGCGGGACAAACTACGCTCACTTCAGCTATTGTCACGCAAAGGGCTGGGGCTACCGATTACCGGCTTTGCGCACTCTCCGGACGATATTCCTGACTTGATCACCATGGTCAAAGGCGCCCCGCTGGTGATTAAGCTGCTTGAAGGCACCCAGGGAATTGGCGTGGTGTTAGCGGAAACGAACCAGGCGGCGGAATCAGTCATTCAGGCCTTCATGGGTATGAAAGCCAATATCATGGTTCAGGAGTACATTAAGGAAGCACGCGGTGCTGATATTCGCTGCTTAGTGATCGGCGATAAAGTCGTGGCTTCGATGAAGCGTCAGGCGGCGGATGGTGAATTCCGCTCGAACCTACACCGCGGGGGCTCCGCCAGCGTGATCCGAATCACTCCTGAAGAGCGTTCAACGGCGATTCGTGCAGCCAAGGCCATGGGTCTGCGCGTTGCCGGTGTCGACTTGTTACGCTCAAATCACGGCCCGGTGATTATGGAGGTTAACTCTTCGCCTGGTTTGCAGGGCATTGAGAACGCCACCGGCAAGGATATTGCGGGCATGATCATTGAGCACATTGAAAGAAATGCCGCCCCAGCTCGTAAAGCGCCGCCCAAGCCTAAAGGCTAAGGCAAAATCTTAAAATAATCCGATTCGGGGGTGGCAAATCGACGCTGTCCCCCCCACAATCTGCGTCACCGAAGGAGGTAGACGCTCATGTTTCTCGATAATCGCCAAGTGGCGATGGACAGCGTATTGGAAGCGCTGGCCGATAGCATTGATTATTTCCAAGACAATATCGAACGCCTGCGCCCCTCACTGCGCGACGCTTTAAAGCCGCATTATACTGAGCGGCTTAAACAGATGCGTAAATTGCAGGAGCTTGCCCGTGCGCATTTGAAAATGCTGCCTCGGGATGCAGACGTTGAACGCGATGACTTTTTATGGCTTTGGAGCCGTCTAAAAAGCTTCGTAGGTAACGATAGCCAAGTATTGATCAATGAGTTATTAGAGCAAGAGCGTGTATTGATGCAGGCGCTCTCTTCGCTCTTTACCCATCCGCTACCTGATCCCATCGAACCGGTGGTAGAGGAATGCATGCGGGGGTGCCGTAAACTGATTCGCGAGCTCTATGCGCTGCAAAAGCGCAAAACGCATCGCTAGGGTGCCGAAAAGCGTTCGTTTAGTGACGGCAGAATTAGCTCGATGGGCGCACGCTTCTTAAACTCTATGGGCTCTGGAGTGCCGAGGAAATAGGGCTCCCTGCCCCATAGATACAGATCGCCCAGGGTAGCCACACGCGCTGCCCACTCGCGCAGTTTTAACCGCCACTCGACTCCCACCGTGGCATCATCCGCCACGCAGCCAGTAACATCCATCCCCAACGCACGTCCAATGTACACCGCGCGGGGAAGGTGCCAGCTCTGGGTAATCAGTAGCGCTTTATCCAACTGAAACACATCCCGTGCCCGCGCAAGGGTGTCATAAGTGCTAAAGCCCGCAAAATCCATGGTCAATTGCTCTGATGCAACGCCGCGCCGATAAAGCTCGCGCCACATCGCTCGTGGCTCGTTATACGCTTGGGTACGATTATCTCCAGACAGCAACAGATGCTCGACCTGGGACTGTTCAATCAAGGTGGCCGCAGTACGCATTCGCGCATGAAAGTGCGGATTCCGAACACCGCTGCGCGTCCAGTGAGAAGTACCGAAGACGACTCCCACACTCGCGGGACGGCACTGCTGCGGTTGACGTTCGATATAAGCAGCTGTCGTCGCGAGCACCCAAAAATTGCCACCTATAAACAGCAATGTCGCCAGCAGCGACAGTGCTCCTAGCGACATTAGTAAGCGCTTTAACCATTTCAACAAGAGGTTATGCATCCAGTTCCCCAGCTGGGGTTAGAACATGCCGAGTTCAAGCTTGGCCTCGTCACTCATCATGTCACGGCTCCAGGGGGGACTGAAGACTATCTCGGTGTGTACTTTGCTGATCTGCGGTGCACCAAGAATCTTATTGCGCGCATCCGCTGCAATAACATCGCCCATACCGCATCCCGGGGCGGTTAGCGTCATACGAATAGTCGCAATGCGCTCGCCGCTGATCAGGCGCTCAATGCGGCAGCCGTAAACTAGGCCCAAATCAACAATATTGACGGGGATCTCTGGATCGAAGCAGGTGCGTAACTGATCCCACACAAACTGCTCGATTTCCTCTTCACTGGCAGTTTCAGGTAGTGTGGGGCGGGGCAACGACTCAAGCCCCAGCGCATCAAGGTTGCTCCCCTCAATCAAGTACAGGCGCCCCTCAAAACCGACGCTCACCGAGCTACCTTTAGCCTGCATGACGCTGACTACGCTATCTTCGACGAGCGTTTCCGTACTACCAAACGGAATGGCAATAGCCTCCACATCGCGCTGGAGCGGCAACTGTTGACCCCGTTCGAGACTGGCTACTTGCTCAAGATCCATATCTGTCCTTAAAAACGTTCTTCAAAGAGCTGGCCTTAAAGAACCGACCTTAACGCACCATACCAATGACACGATTGAGTGCTTCAATAAAGCTATCCACTTCTTCGAACGTATTATACGCAGCAAATGAAGCACGGCACGTCGCATCGACTCCGAAATGATGCAGCAAGGGCTGCGCGCAGTGGTGGCCGGTGCGAATAGCCACGCCGAGTTGATCTATCAATAAGCCGATGTCTTGCGAATGCGCCCCTTCCACCACAAACGACAACACGCCTGCTTTTTGCGGTGCGGTGCCTAAGATACGCAGCCCATCGATTCGTCCAGCCGCTTGCGTCGCGCGGTCAAGCAACTGCCCTTCCCACTCGCCGATAGCAGCAACACCAACGCTTTCTACCCACTCAAGTGCACGCCCCAGCGCAATGACTTCCGCAATGGCGGGCGTTCCGGCTTCAAACTTGTGCGGAAAATCGGCGAAGGTGGTGCCTGCACCGAAAGAGACGGTTTTAATCATCTCACCGCCGCCCTGCCAAGGCGGCATCGCCTCCAGCAAAGCCTGCTTGCCATACAGCACGCCTACGCCGGTTGGCCCATACACTTTGTGGCCCGAGAAGGCGTAAAAGTCAGCATCAATCGCCTGCACATCGACTACCTGATGAGGGGCAGCTTGGGCACCATCAATCAGAATCAAGGCGCCGTGCTGGTGAGCAAGTGCCGCCATTTCCTGCACAGGGTTAATGGTCCCTAGCGCATTAGAGACATGATTGACCGCTACCAGCTTTGTACTCTCACTCAGCAGTGCGCGATAAGCAGCCATATCCAATGCGCCATTGGCCTCAACGGGAATCACTTTAATGGTAAACCCGATCTCGGCGGCCAACAGTTGCCAGGGCACAATATTGGAGTGGTGCTCCAACATTGAGATCAGCACTTCATCGCCAGGTGCTAGGTTTTTACGCCCCCAGCTCTGAACGACCAAGTTGATGGCTTCCGTGGTACCGCGGGTAAAGATGATCTGACGCGCATCTTCCGCGTTGAGAAACGCCCGCACCTTGTGACGCGTGCCTTCAAACGCCGCCGTTGCCTCATCGGCAAGGGTATGCAGCCCACGGTGAATATTGGCGTTATAGCGTGAGTAATAATCGCTGAAGACGTCAATCACCTGTTGAGGCGTCTGGCTAGTCGCCGCGTTGTCTAAATAGATTAGCGGCTTGCCGTGCACTTCACGGGCAAGCACCGGAAAATCCTGACGCAGACGGGCGACATCAAAGGGTGCTTGCACTTGCGCGGGCGCCTGCTCAATAACGGTATTTGGCATCAATCACTCCTCGTTGAGCCCTTGAGGCTAGTCTTTAAAAGCGGGTCTTAAAGAACTAGTCGTTAAGTGCGGCTGCCGCTTCAACAAGCCCAGCAAGATTAAAGCGCTCCGGCAACTTACCCGCAACCGCGAGTTCAACGCGCTCGGCAATCGCATCCAGGCTAACTTTATCCAACACCTCTCCCGCAAAGGCGAGGGTTAGCAGGCCTCGTGCGGTGGCTTCATCGATACCGCGCGTGCGCAGGGCATAGACCGCCTCTTCGTCCAGCTGGCCGGTAGTGGTGCCGTGTGAACACTTAACATCATCGGCGTAGATTTCAAGCTCAGGCTTGGCATCGATGTGAGCACGATCCGAAAGCAGCAGGTTTTGATTGCTCTGAAACCCTTCAATTTTCTGGCTGTCGCGCTTGACGTAGACCTTGCCGTTAAACACGCCGTGAGCGCGGTCATCCAGAATGCCTTTGTAGTTCTCATTAGAGAACGTCAGCGGCGCATTGTGGTTGACCTTGGTGTGGTTATCGACGTGCTGGCGACCTTGACCAAAGAACAGGCCCAGGAAGTTGGTTTCCGCGCCCTGGCCGTTCAAATCACTGATCAAGTCGTTACGCACTAGTGCGCCGCCCAGGCTCAGGTTGTACGAGGTATAGCGTGTATCGCGGCCCTGCTCGACATGAATGCTCGCCACATGCATATCACCCAATGGTGCTTCTTGTAGCTTGTAGTGAGCAAGGATCGCCCCACGATCAAGCATCAGTTCACCCACGACGTTGGTGAAGTTGGTCGCTTCGCTTTCGCCGGTGTAGTGTTCAATCAACGTGGCTTCGCTGCGGCTACCTGCTTCCACCAGTACGCGCGGGTGACACATCACCGGCTGGCCAGCGCGGGACAGAAACTGCAGCAGGATAGGTTTCTCAACGACCGTTCCCGGTGCAATGCGCACCACAGCGCCCTCTTCCATAAATGCCGTATTCAGCGCCGCAAACGGTGAGAAATCCACCCCGGTTAAGCGACCCAGCGGGCCACCAACTGCTTCGTGGTTCTCCGCCAGCGCCTTGGAAAGCGGTAACACCTGGACGCTTGACGGCAACGAGTCCACATCCGAGAGCGCCGACGAGAAAACACCATCCACGAAGGTCAGGCGGTAAGCATCGATGGGCAGCGTCAGCGCCGCGGCACTGGCCTGAGAGAACTCGGCGTTGTCGGCGAGCGCAAAGTTGCCTTGAGCAATTGAGCGCACGTCGGTGTATTTCCACTCTTCATCACGCCGAGTCGGAAAACCCAGCGCTTCAAAGCGGGCTGCACCCGCCTGACGACGTGCAGCAATCCACGTGGGCTCCGCCTGATAGTGCGGGCTGCGCGCTTTGAGTGTATCTAAAAAGGTTTGCGTATCGCTCATGCCACAGACTCCTCGATACCTTCGTACCCATTGGCTTCCAACTGCTTAGCTAGTTCAGCGTCACCGGTCTTAACGATACGACCATCGACCAGGACGTGAACCTGATCAGGCACGATGTAATCCAGCAGGCGCTGGTAGTGAGTCACCAGCAGAATGGCGCGGTCTTCAGCGCGCAGGCTGTTGACACCATCGGCGACCACTTTCATGGCGTCGATATCCAGGCCGGAGTCGATCTCGTCGAGCATAGCAAGCTTCGGCTGAAGCACCAGCATTTGCAGGATCTCGTTACGCTTTTTCTCACCGCCAGAGAAACCTTCGTTAACAGCGCGCTGTAGGAAGCTGGCGTCCATTTTCATGTAACCAAGCTTCTCTTTCACCAGCTTCATAAACTCCGGCGCTGGCATTTCGCCTTCGCCACGCGCTACGCGCTGGGCATTAAGCGCCGACTTCAGTAGGTAGATGTTTTTAACCCCGGGGATCTCTACCGGATACTGGAAACCCAGCAGCAGGCCCGCCTGGGCGCGTTCTTCAATTTCCATTTCGAGCACGTCTTTGCCTTCAAAGGTAATAGTGCCCTGGGTGACTTCGTAGCCATCTTTACCAGCGATAACCGCCGATAGCGTCGATTTACCTGCGCCGTTCGGTCCCATGATGGCGTGCACTTCACCCGCGTTGATAGTCAGGGTGAGGCCTTTCAGGATTTCATTGCCTTCGACGGTGACGTGTAAATCATTTACTTGCAACATGTTGATTACCTTCTAATTCTGGCGAGTCGCTACGGCGACACTAATAAAATGAGTGACTGAAGGGCTAGGGATTAACCTACCGCGCCTTCCAGGGTGACGTTGAGCAGCGCTTCGGCTTCTACGGCAAACTCCATCGGCAGCTCTTGGAAGACGTCTTTACAGAAGCCATTCACAATCATGCTGACCGCGTCTTCTTCCGAGATACCGCGGCTCTGACAGTAAAACAGCTGATCTTCACCGATTTTGGACGTGGTCGCTTCGTGTTCGATAGTCGCCGTGCTGTTGCCAATTTCCTGATAAGGGAAGGTATGCGCACCGCACTTATCGCCAATCAACAGCGAATCGCACTGGGTAAAGTTACGAGCTCCTTTGGCACGCGGGCCGATTTTCACCAAGCCGCGATAGGACTGATCGCTGCGACCGGCAGAGATACCTTTAGCCACGATATAGGAACGGGTGCCTTCGCCAATGTGAATCATCTTGGTGCCGGTGTCGGCCTGCTGGCGTCCGTTCGTGACCGCAACGGAGTAGAACTCACCAATACTGTCCTTGCCGCGCAGTACGCAGGAAGGGTATTTCCAGGTAATCGCCGAGCCAGTTTCAACTTGAGTCCAGCTAATCCGTGAACGGTCGCCACGGCAGTCGCCACGCTTAGTAACGAAGTTGTAAATACCGCCCTTGCCATTCTCATCACCGGGATACCAGTTCTGCACGGTGGAGTACTTGATGTAGGCATCGTCCAGAGCGACCAGCTCAACGACTGCAGCGTGCAGCTGGTTTTCGTCACGCATCGGCGCGGTACAGCCTTCCAGGTAGGAAACCTGGGCGCGGCTTTCGCAAATAATCAGCGTGCGCTCAAACTGGCCGGTATTGGCCGCGTTAATGCGGAAGTAGGTAGACAGCTCCATCGGGCAAGTCACGCCTTCCGGCACGAATACGAAAGAGCCGTCGGTGAAGACCGCTGAGTTGAGCGCCGCGAAGTAGTTATCCGCCACCGGCACCACGGTGCCCAGATACTGCTTGATCAGTTCCGGATAGTCGCGGATAGCCTCGGAGATAGAGCAGAAGATAACCCCTGCTTCACCAAGCTGCTTTTTGAAAGTGGTGGCTACCGACACGGAGTCAAATACTGCATCAACGGCAACGCCAGCCAGCGCGGCGCGTTCATGCAGCGGAATACCCAGCTTCTCGTAGGTCTCCAGCAGCTTGGGATCGACTTCATCCAGGCTCTGGGGGCGGTCTTCCGGGCGCTTGGGCGCACTGAAATAGGAGATCGACTGGTAATCGATCGGTGGGTAATCGAGATGCGCCCAGGATGGCGCTTCCATCTTCAACCACTGACGATAGGCATCCAAGCGCCACTCCAGCATCCACTCGGGTTCGCCCTTTTTCTTGGAAATAAAGGCGATGGTGTTTTCATCCAGGCCAGGTGGCAGGGTGTCGCTTTCAATATCGGTTACGAAGCCGTCTTTGTATTCGCGACGAACCAACTGTTCCATTTCTTCGCTTGCCATGGTGATACCCTCCGGGCAGTTGGGTGGCGAGATGATCGCCTTTAATAATAAAGTAGGCCTGCTGTGCTTGCGCCGCGCTTAGGCCGACGCCGCCGACAGGCTGATCGTTTGAATAGGCAGTTGCACCGGCAATTTTATGGGTGCTGTATCGGCTAAATGCGCTAAGGTCACGCTTTCAAGCAGCGTTCGCATCGCCAATGAAACCCGCTGCCAGTTGTCAGCCACACCACAGGTAGCCACAAGCTCGCAATCGCCTTCCGCTTGGCTACACTCGGTCATGGCAACAGGGCCTTCAATCGCCGCAATAATGTCAGCTGCCGTAATCTGTGATGCTGGCCGCGCCAAGCGATAACCGCCTTGCGCACCACGCTGGGAAACCAACAGTCCCGCACGTGCCAACATTTTAAGTGTTTTACTTACTGTGGGGTGTGGCAGCTGCACAGCCTCAGCCAAGTCGGCCGCTGCATGTGATGCTTGGGAGTGACGGGCAATTTGTGCCATCACTACAGCGGCATAGTCTGTCAGCCGAGAAAGCTTGAGCATGTCGACTCCCCTTTTATGTGCTTGGTACGCAGTCAATCAACTGGTTGGCTGCATCAATTGAGTACCATTTTAGTCCTGTATAAATTTGATGTGAAGCCCTTGAGTTAAATGGTTGGCAATTTGAGCAAAATAACAGCACGATCGACGCTAATCGCATCAAAAACAACAATCATTATCATTTAAAAAAGCTATTAGCTTTATACTGCTGCTGGCTATCGCTTTGCATGTATGAACAGCGTCTGGTAATTTCGATTGAGTATTGAGTGCCATCGCTCTGGATGGCGGCTTGCTATTCGAGGATTAAAAGATGGATTCAGCAGTCAACAATATGGTCAGCGCCTCAATGGCGATGCAGCAGGTGCAAGTCGTCCAGCAGGCCCAGTTTAACGTTTTTAAAGAGGCGTTAGACGGGCAAGCAGCCCATATTACTGCGCTGATGGACAGCGTTGCGCAAGTGCCACAACTGGCCACAAGTGGAAGCGTCGGTACGCAAATTAATACCACTGCGTAAAAATAGACGACTGATAAATCAATAGCCCCCTGCATGCAGGAGGCTATTTTTTTGACTGTCTGGTTTAACGCTAGGCTTTCTTAACAAATTCAGATTTAAGTTTCATCGGGCCAATGCCGTCAATTTTACAGTCGATATCGTGATCGCCCTCTACCAAGCGGATGCTTTTCACTTTGGTGCCCACTTTAACCACCAGTGAACTGCCTTTAACCTTTAAATCCTTGATCACCGTGACACTATCGCCGTCGACCAACATGTTGCCGTTAGCATCGCGCACGCCTGAAGCTTCTTCAGTGCTCTCCTCTGCTACCTTTGACCACTCGTGGCCACACTCTGGGCAGACGTATTGAAGCCCATCATCGTAGCTAAATTCGGAAGCGCAGGCAGGACAGTTAGGCAGATCACTCATGGGATGGCTCCATCGCTAGGCTAATAGAAAAGGCTGATTCAAGGCCTAAGAAAGCGGTGGAGCCTACACGGATTATTCCGCTTGTCTACTTTTGCAGATGCGATCAATCACGCTGATACGTGCCTACCAAACGATTCATGCCTAGCAGATTAGGCTCTATTTCTTTGAGAAGCTCGGCAAGCGTCAGCCCTTCAGGCAACGACGTTTGATGGTCTAGTGCTAACACCCAGAAATAGTAAAGATGTTTACCATGCCCTTCAGGGGGCATCGGACCAAAGTAACCAACTTCGCCTTTATCATTGGCGCCAGCAGTGCCCACAACACTCTTTTCAGTTAACTCATGGGTATCAGCGGGCAAGTTATAGAGCACCCAATGTACAAAGCCGTAGCTGCCATCCTTGACCAAAGGAGCATCTGGATCGTGACAGATAACAGCGAAACCCTGGGTTCCCTCAGGGGCATCTTTCCAAGCTAGGGCAGGCGAAACATTTTCCCCCTCACCAGTGTGCTTGGAAGGAATCGCTTGATGATCAGCAAACGCTGGGCTGGTAACCTGCATTGATGAAAGTGCAAATGCCATGTTTTTCTCCTCGGTCTATCTGATGGGCCTTGGTTTATCTGATGCCTTGATTTATCTGATGAGCCGCTGCTGAGTGTGAAGGCTATTAATCAGCGGGTCACCTGCTCAGCGTGTTGTTGCCACCACTGCTGAGCAGACGCCACATTCTCAGCATTATGTGTGGGGTCAAGTACTACCCCTAACTGAACGTAATCGCCACCTGTTCGAACCATTAGCTGAGGATCTTGAGTGGCTAGCTGAAGCGCGTAGAGAACCAGCATTTGTTCATACGCATCGCTGGTGTTCAACCGAGCAAACAGCAGTGGAACAGCAGGAAGCCCTATTTCGCCTAATTGCTCAGCGGCAATGTACCAGGGACGACGGTTGTCACGATCACCGTAGCTGGTCACAAAACGCCGATCTGCCAAACGGCTAACATAGTAGGACGCTTCCTCTTCGGGACTGATAAATAGCGGCGGCACCCAGTCACTCGCCGTGGCGGCCTCCGGCGCTGTCGTGGCGGCAGGCGCGGGTTGCGGGCTGGCTAACGGTGCATCAGCCGCTGTCTGGCTAGGGGTGGGCGAAGGATGCTGTCCACCGGCACAGCCCGCGAGCAATAAGCTTACACCTACCCCTACCACCCTTAGATATAGCGCACTTCGCTGCATTGTCAGGCTTCCTTTGCTAGACATTAGAGAGGCCACCGGCCCTGTTTCTGTAGGCGACGCTTTACCCACACATCATAAAGGGTTCGCAGTGCTGGTTTAATCCCAGGCAAGCCAATCAGCCAAGCGACCGGGACCAGTAACGGAACACGCTTCATCAACAAACGGTAGGCGTCAATACCTTCTATTAATTGACCTTGCTCGGTTTCGACATGCAGAGAGCGTAGCGCTACTGCAGGGTCAACACCCTTTGCACATAGAGCTTGCTCATTTTCGCTTACGTCAAGCCAACCGATATCTTTTGCATGGCGACCCGACCAGCGCTCATAGCGCCGACGCTCTTGTCGACAAAGAGGGCACTGGGCATCGTAATAGACATTGATCAATGTCTTACTGGACATATTGCTTCTCAACTTTAAGACTCTTAAGCAGTGTGGCATTTTCAATATATGGCGCAACCCCTTGCTGCCCCACGTTTCAATTAGGTCTTTGCTATGAATGCTGAGCTTAGTAATGAATTGAGTAAACAACTGTTAGTGATTGCTCATGCCCCGTCGGCGAATACCCGCCTTCTGCGCGAAGCGGCCGCGCGGGGCGCTAGTCATCCTGATCTTGAGCAGGTGCAGTGTGTAGTGAAAGCGCCTTTAGAGGCAGGCCCAGAGGATGTACTAGCCTGCGATGCCATCTTGCTCGGTACCACGGAGAATCTGGGCTATATGAGTGGCGCGCTAAAAGATTTCTTTGACCGCACCTACTATTCTGTTCTAGAAAAAAAGCAAGGATTGCCCTGTGCGCTCTATATCCGCGCAGGCCATGACGGCACGGGCACTCAGCGCGCAGTGGAAAGCATCGTGACTGGCTTACGCTGGCGCTGGGTGCAGGCACCCCTCATTTTACGCGGTGAATGGCAGCCAACGTTTGCAGATCAAGTAGAAGAAATGAGCATGACCTTAGCGTTTAGTGTTGAAAGCGGCATTGTATAACCACGCGCAGCCTGCCTTACTGCAGGTAAGCACTTCGTGCATTCAGTGCGATTGAGAGTAATCAACGCACGATTCTTAGGTAGCCATTATGCACAACGTCATTGCCTTTTATGATGATCGCGTACTCGCTCACGAACCCAACATTGATGCCGATTTTCTACCTCAGCGAATCGATAAGCGTATTCGCCATCTGCTTGCTGGCTTACCTATGCCTTGGAAATATCCTGAGCACCCTGGGCGATTAACCGCTATTCAACAGCTGCTTGAGAGAGCCCCCATTGAAGGTTTAAAAATTGAAGGGGGTCAAGCGGCTACCCATGAGCAGTTAGCGCGTGTGCATACCACTTCCTATCTAAGCGACATTTTCAGCCTGCGCGGCAAAAATGCCTGGCTGGATATGGACACCACCGCGGTTTCACCGGGTAGCGTTGATGCCGCTAAAGTCGCCGCTGGAACGGCTATTGCCGCAGTGGAAGCAGTGATGGAAAAACGCGCTAAAAGCGCCTTTGCTCTTGTGCGCCCGCCAGGGCACCACGCAGAACCCGTTCGCGCCCGCGGCTTTTGCTTGTTTAACAATGTAGCTGTGGCGGCAGCCCATGCCCGCAGCGCGCTAGGTTGCGAAAGAGTGCTCATTGTTGATTGGGACGCCCACCACGGCAACGGTACTCAGGATATTTTCTGGGCAGAGCCCGACGTGATGTTTTTTGATATTCACCGCGCCGCCCCCTTCTACCCCGGCTCTGGCCACCTGGAAGAAGTAGGCGCCGGTTTGGGGGAAGGCACCACCATCAACGTACCACTACCTGCTGGCGCCGGTGATGAAGCGTATTTGAAAGCCTTTCGCGACATCCTGGCGCCAGCAGCTGCCTGGTTTAAACCTGATATCATTTTAGTCTCAGCAGGCTTTGACCCCCACTGGCATGACTTGGCGCTCAACGTCTCCTACGAAGGATTTGGCGCGCTAACCGGCTTTATGCAACAGCTGGCAGAACAGCACTGCGAGGGCCGATTGGTATTCGTATTAGAGGGCGGCTACAACCTTGAGTCACTGGCCAACGGTACAAGGGCGGTGCTCGCGGTTCTGGCGGGCAACACAGTACCGGTACCCGATACCTGCGGTATTGCGGAAGTACAAGCCGCAGCGGATTTTCACCGCACGGCTTTTCAATCTGAACCTGAATAGTGCTTTTCTGAACAAAAACCTGATAAATAAAAACGGCACCTCGAAGGATGCCGTTTAAGTACCTAAGCGCTATGGTTATTTCAGTCGTTCAAACACCGTTGCAACGCCCTGCCCCATGCCGATACACATGGTCGCCAAGCCCAGGGTGGTATCGCGCTGCTGCATAACGTTCAACAGCGTGGTGCAGATACGCGAGCCCGAGCAGCCCAGCGGGTGCCCAAGGGCAATGGCACCACCGTTGAGATTAACCTTATCGTCAAGCGCATCCAGGAAGCCTAAATCTTTCAACACTGGGATACCCTGAGCGGCGAAAGCTTCGTTGAGCTCAACGGTTTGAATATCCGCGGCTGACAGGCCAGCGGCTTTAAGCGCTTTCTTGGACGCAGGTACTGGACCATAGCCCATGATGGAGGCATCGCAACCTGCCACGCCGGTCGAAAGCACTCTCGCGATGGGCTCTAAGCCCAGTGCTTGAGCGCGCTCGTAGCTCATCACTGCCATTGCCGAGGCGCCAACAGAAAGCGCCGAGGACGTACCCGCAGTCACGGTACCGTTGCGCGGATCAAATACCGGCTTGAGGCTCGCCATAGACTCCAGAGTAGAGTCGGGGCGAATAACCTCATCGCGCTGAACCATCACCCTGAAGCCGCGCTGATCGTGGCCTTCAACACCGATAATTTCATTATCGAAGTAGCCCTTCTCCATCGCCGCTTGAGCCCGCTGGTGGGAACGCACGCCAAACTTGTCCTGCTCTTCTCGGGAAACGCCGTGCATTTTGCCCAACAGTTCAGCGGTCAAGCCCATCATCATCGCCGCTTTGGCCGCGTATTTGCTGGCTGCAGGGTTGACGTCAACGCCGTGAGCCATGGGTACGTGCTCCATATGCTCCACGCCACCGATGATAAAGAAATCACCCATGCCCGCTTTGATATTGGCCGCCGCGATATGCAACGCCGTCATCGAAGAGCCGCACAAACGGTTGACCGTTTGCGCAGGTACCGAACGGGGAATACCGGTCATAATCGCCGCGTTGCGAGCAATATTCATTGATTGCTCAAGCGTCTGATTCACACAGCCCCAGATCACGTCATCAACTTCCGACGGGTCTAGGTTTGGGTTACGCGTAAATAGTGCCTGCATGGCCGCAGCGGAGAGGTTCTCAGCGCGAACGTTACGAAAAGCACCATTCTTGGCTTTCGCCATGGCGGTACGGACACCGTCAACCACCACAATATCTCTCGGACTCAAACTCATCTCTTATCTCCTATGCGTGGTGGTTAGGCTTGGTTGTCAGACTTATCGCCGGAATAGAATAACTCGCCATTTTGAGCCATCTGACGCAGCTTATCGGTGGGCGCGTATAGCGGCCCCAGCTCTTCGGCTAGCCTTTCCGCAAGTTTCACAAACTCAGCCACGCCCATCGCATCGATGTAGCGCAGAGCGCCACCGCGGAATGGCGGGAAGCCGATGCCATAGATCAGCGCCATATCGGCTTCAGCCGGCGTCGCGACAATGCCATCTTCCAAACAGCGTACGGTTTCCAAGCAGAGCGGCACCATCATGCGAGCGATGATGTCTTCGTCGGAAAACTCTTTGTGCTCCTTCACCACCTCTTTGACCAAGGCGTAAGCCGCTTCGTCGGTCACTTTCTTCGGCTTACCCTTCTTGTCCTCTTCGTAGGCGTAAAAACCCTTGTCGTTCTTCTGGCCCAAGCGGTCATTGTCGTACATGACCTGGATAGCGGTTTTGCCCTCGCGCGCCATACGATCAGGGAAGCCTTCGGCCATGACTTCATTAGCGTGTACGGCGGTATCCAGGCCGACCACGTCAAGCAAGTAGGCAGGCCCCATCGGCCAGCCAAACTTCTCCATCACTTTATCAACGCGCTGGAAGTCAGCGCCCTGCTCAACCAGGAAGCTAAAGCCACCAAAGTAGGGGAACAGCACACGGTTGACCAAGAAGCCGGGGCAGTCGTTAACTACAATCGGCGTTTTGCCCATGGCGCGAGCGTAGGCCACGGTGGCAGCAACGGCGGCGTCCGAGGTTTTCTCACCACGGATAACTTCCACCAGCGGCATGCGGTGCACAGGGTTAAAGAAGTGCATACCGCAAAAGTTTTCCGGCCGCTTTAGGTTTTGCGCCAAACGGTTGATCGAGATGGTTGAGGTATTGGAGGTGAGAATAGTGTTCTCGCCCACCACGCCTTCCACTTCGGTAAGGACGGCGTCTTTGACCTTGGGATTCTCAACAACGGCTTCGACAACAAGGTCAACGTTACCAAAATCACCGTAAGAGAGCGTCGGGCGGATGTTGGTGAGCTTTTCAGCCATTTGCTCGGTAGTCAGCTTCTTACGCTCTACCTGCTTGGCAAACAGTTTACGGGCTTCTTTCAGACCTAACTCTATCGCGTCATCCTTGATGTCTTTCATCAGGATCGGCGTGCCTTTAGAGGCACTCTGATACGCGATACCGCCACCCATAATACCAGCACCGAGCACCGCCGTTTGCTTCACCGGCTGAGCCTGCTTTTCGTAATTGCTGGCTTTCTTTTTAACCACTTGGTCATTAAGAAACAGGCCGACCAGGTTGAACGCTACGCTGCTTAGCGCCAGTTTGGCGAAAGCCTTGGCTTCAATTGCCTGAGCACGGCCGCGCTCTTCACCAGCGCCTTTCTGTATCACTTTGATCGCTTCAACCGGCGCGGGATAGTGCGGCCCAGCCTTGCCAGCGACATACCCTTTGGCGGTTTCAAAGGCCATCATCTGCTCAATCGGGTTGAGCTTCAGCGGGCTGGTCTTTTCAGCACGACGCGCCTGATAATCCAGCTCACCGGCATTGGCGCGATCAAGGATATCCAGCGCGGCATCTTCCAACTGCTCGGCGCTGACCACGGCATCCACAGCGCTCATCTTCAGAGCAGCATCAGCGCGGTTTTCCGTGCCACCAGCAATCCATTCGATAGCGTTATCAGCGCCGATAATACGTGGGAGGCGCACACAACCGCCCCAACCGGGCAGAATGCCGAGTTTGGTTTCCGGCAAGCCAATCTTGGCTTTCTCGCTCATCACGCGAAAATCGGTGGTTAGCAATACTTCACAGCCGCCCCCTAGGGCCAACCCATTAATCGCGGTAACGGTGGGGAAAGGCAGGTCTTCGATGGCGTTGAAAATATCGTGTACCTTGAGATTCATCTCAACAAGGTACTCTTCGCCCTTATCGAACAGCGTATGAAACTCGGTGATATCGGCGCCGACGATAAACACGTCTTTACCACTGGCAATCAATAAGCCTTTTAAACTATTTTCAGCTTGGATTGCTTTGACGGCTTCACCCAGCTCTGCCACCACTGCGCTGGATAGTTTGTTGACGGACTCACCTTTCAGATCAAAAGTGAGCATAGCGATGTCATTGCCACTCGGGGTGTCACGACGTGTCACCGTGATGGCGTTGCCTTGGTAGATCATCCGCGCTCTCTCCACAATTCGGGTTGGTTCCATAAAAGGAACCCGCCACACTTTTATTCGGCCAATAGAAATATACGGTCAATACAACCCAAACGATTTCATACGGCCGTTTGATTGCTTTAGCTTGGTTGAGTTGCCTGTGTTCGTCAAGCCCTGACTTTTGGCTAATTTATCCATCTACTGAGACCAGCACTCCCCTGCGGGCGTTCATGCTGCTAGGATCACGCTTCCAATTATTTTGCAGGTTAACTGTCTATGGGCGCACTGCTCACGCCATCCCGCATTGCCACCGTTCAGCGGCATATAGAAAGCATTGTCGAGCGACTAAAGCCATGGAGCTGGCTATGGCCGCCCATGGCATTTACTGCCGGGTTAGGCAGCTTCTTTCTGGTCGATCGCCAACAGTGGCTGGGGGCTGCCCTCGCGCTAGGGCTTTTGTTCGCCTGGACGCTACTGCTTTCCGAAGGTTTAATCAGCCGCTGGCTAAAACGTCGTGGCCACCCAACGCCACCAAGAGGCGTAACGACGTTTATTGCCCAGATGATTCACCAGGAAACGCTTTTTTTCACGCTGCCGTTTATTTTAGTTACTACCGTATGGAATAGTGGCCAGACGCTGTTTGCACTGCTTGTGGGCGTGATGGCGCTACTATCTATCATCGATCCCATCTATTTTAAAATTTCCGAACGATGGCGTAGCCTTTACTTCTTATTCCACGCCATGTGCGTGTTTCTCGTATTGCTCGTGACGTTACCGATCATGGTACACCTCACCACCGGGCAAAGTTTACTCTTAGCGCTCGGGATCACGGTCGTGGTCGCCCTCCCTAGCTTTTGGCATCTACTAAAGCAAAGTTCTTTCAAGCGCTGGTGCGCCTTTTTTGGCTTAACGTTGGTGTTAGCGTACGGCGCTTGGCTAGGGCGCATTTGGGTACCCCCTGCCAGCCTATGGATGACCAGCAGTGCTCTCTCTCCTGGGTTTGACGTCGAGCAGCGCTTACCCCAAGGCTCAATGACGCTGACTCCCCAGGCCATTAGCGATAATGGGCTCTATGTGTATACCGCTATCAGAGCACCGCGTGGACTGAGTGAAACCATTACCCACGCTTGGCATCATAATGGTGAGCCAATGGACGTAGTGGAATTGAACATCAACGGCGGACGCGAGCAGGGATACCGCGCATGGAGTCACAAACAAAACTTTCCAGAAGATCCAACCGGGCAGTGGCGCATCGACATTATGACAAGCACTGGGCAACGCTTAGGATTAATACGCTTTGAGGTGGCAGAGGATAGCCAGCAGGCTTCGCTAGCCGATGGAGAAATACACGCCAGTGGCTTAAGCGGATTGAACTTACGGCGCTTTGTACCGGGCCGTACTAATGATGCAGAGGCGCAACCGGATGACTGAATTGTCAATCGCCTTGCATTCAGTGGCGCAGCTTATGACAATTCGCTTACTCACACTTATTGGTAGTTAGTTGCTTATGGCTTCAACGATTGGTTTTCGTATCGCACGCTTGCCGCATCTATGGCGTTCAATTCTAGATCGACGACTTGCCCCCTTAGGCTTAACGCAAACGCGTTGGGTCACGCTCTATCACTTGTGGCGTCTGGGCGAAGGGCACCCGCAGTGCGATCTTGCCCGCGCCATTGGTGTTGAGGCACCCTCCTTGGTGCGCACTCTCGGCCAGCTTGAAGAGCAAGGTTTGGTAGAACGCCGTGCCTGTGACAATGACCGCCGCAGCAAACGTATCTATCTGACGCCGGCCGCGATGCCTTTGTTGGAAAAAATTGATACCGTTGCCCAGCAGGCGCGCAAGGAGATGTTTGCAGGCTTGAGCGAGGAGAACCTTGAACAGCTCAACGAATGGCTGGCGGTGATTGAAGCCAATGGGCTAGCAATTCAGGCACGGGATCAAGACGGCCCAGCCTCGTGATCGTTCATTGAGGCTGGCTCAGCCTCCCCTGCCCCTTTGAGCGGCTGACCGTTAGGCCGGTCGGCATGGCCCTGCAGCGCATCAAGCAGTTGCTTAAATTCAGGTAAATAAGTCGCGAATCGTTCAGCGGTTTGCGACTCCCACCACCATAATGTCAGCGTGTAAGGAGTCGACTGGACCACCAGCGCGTCTTGTGGCAATCGCTCAAGCAGTGCTTTTAAAGGTATCTCGGCATTATCCGGAAGCGGCCGCAAAGGGGCTATTCGCCAACGCCAGCCCGCATAATACGGTGCTAAAGCGTCGCTGGCATTGCTGTCTCTGACTAAGAGGAAATCCGGCCCAGGTGCTGACTGCGGATAATGCCACCGGTAGGCAGGCATTGTGCCTCTAAAATGGTGCAGCGGCGGCTTTTCCAGTTTGATAGTGACGCCCTGCTTTGAGATTTGCGAACGCAATGCCTCTTGGCGTTTTTGGCGTGGGCTGGGCTTTAACCACATGACCGGGGCAATCACCAACATCAGAATAAAGACTATAATTAACCAATCCATCTCTACATTTCCCTCCACATGAGCCACACTGTATACACTATTCTAAATACCATGACTCAGGTCGTTGTTTTGACTCAAGTCATGGTTAAAACACGGGTCATTGTTAAAATAAGGCACGCCATCTAAAGTAACGGTTATTGAACAAAGAGCTCCATTATTCTTTGTGAACTAGTGTTATCCACGCTAAGGAGATATGCCATGAGCTATCACCACATTTTAGTTGCCGTTGACTTAACCAAAGATTCCCACAAAATTCTGGAACGTGCCGTCGCGATCGCAGCACGTAACGATCAAGCCAAAATTTCCATTATGCATACCCTGGAACCGCTTGGGTTTGCCTATGGTGGCGATATTCCGATGGACTTGACCAGCATCCAAGACCAGTTGGATGAACATGCCAAAAAACGTTTAGCCGAAATTGCCGCGCCGCATATTGCCGAGGCTGATCAGCATGTCGTCGTGGGTATGCCAGATACCGAAATCCACCGGTTTGCCGAAGAGCATGATGTGGACTTGATCGTAGTGGGCTCCCACGGTCGTCATGGTTTTGCGTTACTGCTAGGCTCAACCTCTACTGGCGTGCTGCACGGTGCTCAGTGCGATGTTCTTGCGGTACGCGTGGGCAAGAAAGGTGAGAAAAGCGACGAGTAAACCCTTGCTTTATATCGCTACGAAAAAGGCGCCCGTTCGGCGCCTTTTATCGTTGCTACATCTATTCCCCAGCGGCCATCGCTTCCAGCTCCATCCAACGCTCCATGGCTACTTCTAGCGCTTTCTGCACTTTCTCAAGGGACTGAAGTTTAGCCGTAACGGCTTCTGCTTCTTGCTGATAAAACGCTGGGTCACCGATCTCGCTCTCTAGCGCCTCTACTTCACTCTCAAGGCGTTCTATTTCAGCGGGCAGCGCATCTAACTCACGCTGCAAGCTGTAGGAGAGCTTAACGCTTTTCTTAGCCGGGGCAGCAGGAGCTTCGGCCACCTTTTTAGGCGTTTCTGAGGTGGGTTCAGTACGCTGACGCGCCGCCCCTTCCCAAGGCGCTGGAGGTAACTTGCCGCCCTGGCGAATCCAATCGGTATAGCCGCCCACGTATTCACGCACCACGCCATCGCCTTCAAAGGCGAGCATGCTGGTTACCACGTTATCCATAAAGGTACGGTCGTGGGAAACCAGCAGTAGCGTGCCATCGAAATCGAGAAGCAGCTCTTCAAGCAACTCCAAAGTTTCCATGTCGAGGTCGTTGGTCGGCTCATCGAGTACCAGCACGTTAGCTGGCTGAGTAAACAACTTGGCAAGCAGCAGGCGGTTGGACTCACCACCAGAGAGCGCTTTCACCGGTTGGCGTACCCGCTCAGGTGTGAACAGAAAGTCCTGCAGGTAACTCATCACATGGCGATCTTTACCGCCCACGCTGACGCGATCACTGCCCTGAGCAACGTTGTCATACACGGTTTTATCAAGCTCCAGCCCGGCACGCAGCTGATCGAAATAGGCCACTTTTAGATTGGTGCCCATCTGCACCTTGCCTTCAGTGGGTTCCAGCTCGCCCAGCAGGATTTTCAATAGGGTTGTCTTGCCCGCGCCGTTGCGCCCCAGGAAACCGATACGGTCGCCGCGCAGTACTTCAAGGTTAATATCACGCAGTATTACGTCATCGCCAAAGCGCTGGGTGACGCCTTGCAGCTCCACAACGCGCTTACCGGTGCGCTCGCCGCGATCCACCGTTAAGTTGGCATTACCCTGGCGTTCACGGCGCTGGCTGCGTTCGTTACGCATCGCTTCCAGCGCACGAACCCGGCCTTCGTTGCGGGTACGCCGTGCTTTAACGCCCTGACGAATCCAGGCTTCCTCTTGAGCGAGTTTTTTATCGAATTCAGCGTTCTCCCGTGCTTCCACTTCAAGCTCATGCTGCTTACGGGCCTGATACTCTTCGTACTTGCCGGGGTAGCGCCCTAGCTGGCCACGGTCCAGCTCCAGAATATTGGTCGCTAGCTTGGAAAGAAACGCCCTATCGTGCGTAATCAGCAGTACTGCGCCATTAAAGGCCAGCAGTTGCTCTTCCAACCAGGCAATGGTGTCTAAGTCCAAATGGTTGGTAGGCTCATCAAGCAGCAGCAGGTCGGGCTCAGCAACCAGAGCGCGCGCCAGCGCTACTCGGCGGCGCCAGCCACCGGAGAGCGAGCTCATTTCAGCCTCAGGGGGCAAGCCTAAGCGCGTGAGCACCGTATCGATACGCTGGTGATACGACCAGCCATCAATGGCTTCCAGGCGCGTTTGCAGGGTCGCCATGCGATCCATATCAGGGTCGGGATCATTGATCAGATGGTCGTACTCGGAGAGCAGCTCTCCGGCTTCTGGAAGCCCTTGGGCGACCATATCGAAAATGGTCAAGCCAGATGACTCGGGTAACTCCTGAGCCAACACGCCAATCTTGAGACCAGGTGCGCGCCAGATGGAGCCATCGTCGGGCAGGATATCCCCCGCTACCAGCTTCAGCAGAGTGGACTTGCCGGTGCCATTGCGCCCGACCAGCGCCAGCCGCTCGCCTTTTTCAACCGTCAGGTCGGCGCGATTGAGTAGTACATGGGTGCCGTAGGCGAGTTGCAGCTGTTCGAGTCGTAACAGGGTCACGCGGTGTCCTCCTTAATCGTGAGGCGCACAGTGTAACGCATGAGCGCGCTGGTAGGGGAACGTTGATGCATTAGTCGATGCTCGCGCATACCGTTACAATGGTGCCTTTGCATATTGAATGGGAGACACCTTTGACCACTGCGTATGCCGATGATTTTTTACCCGAAGCACTACAGTTTCGGCCTAGTACCCCTTTGGTGGATATCGGCGCTAACTTAACCCACGAAAGCTTTGGACGTGATCTTGAGGCGGTTATACAACGTGCCCTGGCAGCGCAGGTAACGAGCATGATCGTTACCGGTACCGATCTTGCCCACGCCGAGCAAGCCGTCGAGTTGGCCAAACAGTATCCTTGCCTGTACGCCACGGCGGGTGTACACCCTCATGACGCCAGCCAGTGGGATGCAGGTCTTGAGCGCGCCATGGCGGCCCTGCATGCCTTACCGGAAGTAGTGGCTGTGGGCGAGTGTGGGCTGGATTTTAATCGCAACTTCTCGACGCCCCAGGAGCAGGAGCGTGCGTTTGAAGCGCAGCTGGCGCTCGCGGTCGAAAGCGGGTTGCCGCTGTTTTTACACGAGCGCGATGCAGGCCAGCGGATGCGCGAAATTCTGCATACGTGGCGAGACGACATCAGCCACGCGGTGGTTCACTGTTTCACTGCTGACCGCGATACGCTATTTGGTTATCTCGACCTAGACTTGCATATAGGGTTAACGGGCTGGATTTGCGATGAGCGGCGCGGTCATCACCTGCGATCATTGGTGAGTGATATTCCTCTTGAACGTTTAATGGTTGAAACCGACTGCCCTTATTTGTTACCCCGTAACTTGCCTACAAAACTCAAAGGGCGCCGCCATGAACCCGCTTTGTTACCTTGGATAGTGCGCGAGATTGCTCAGTGGCACGGCATCAACGAAACTGAACTAGGCAACGCCACCACCCAAACTGCCAAGCGTTTTTTCCGTCTTCCCGCAGAATCATAATAGGAGTACTAGCGTGGCCGATTATCCTGGGTTTATTGCCATTGAAACGGGCGAAGACGATGGCTTACCGCTCGCCATTGCTTGGTCGCTGCCCGATGGCCGAGTGAAGCAAACATTAATTCAGCCGGATGATAGCTGGATAAAGGAAGACACCAATGCCCTGGGCGCCTACAGCATGGAAGAGCTGGAGAGCCTGGGGGTTAGTCCTCTGGAAGTGATTCGCGAACTTGAGAACGACCACTTCTCCGCCACGCTGTATACCAGCGACAACGGCGACGACGAAGCGGCACTGGCACGGCTGTTTGATACCTATGGGCTGGATCCTTTCGTAGAGCTAGCCCCGGCATCGGTGCTCTACCCTTCAATCACTCCTGGCGAATGGCATCGCCAGCGGCGTGAAACGTTCAGCGAGCTGGGCTTAGAGCCGATGCGTCCAGAACATGAGCTTGAGGTTATGCTCTCGATGCACCAGCGCCTTACTGAAGAGGACTAGGCATTAGCTACCAATAGCCTAGGATACGTTTGCACGAAGGAAAATCCTCTGCTAACCCATAATGAGGCTTTGTTTAGAAAGGTAGCTGTAGGACACGCTTTTGAGGACTCCATCTTAACGACATAGCCATTTCTACACAGGAGGTGACAGATGAAGGATTATGTTGAAAAGGGAGATATCTATTTTTTCTATCGGCCCAAGGTCAATACACCGCGGGTCGAAAACATTGAAGACGTTCAGCGCCTTTACTTAGTGCTAAGTGCCTATTCAAAATTAATCGCGTGATCAGTTCCGTAACCACCGAGTAAGCGGTGTACCTCTTCATGTAGACGTTCAAACGAGAGATAGGCACTCAAGGGCAGCCAGGTGTACTT
>NZ_JBANSO010000017.1:0-100377 GCF_037070225.1 Vreelandella indica | reverse complement strand
TCTACCACCTGTTTGACGGCTTCGATTTTGAATTCTTCAGTGTAGCGGGGATGGCTCATGGTTCCTCCTAGATACCTTTAGTATAAGGCCTGGAGGTGTCTACGAAACCTGGGGCGATTCAGTAAGCTTAAGAATAAGCGGACTCAAACCGCCGTTCGTAAAAGCAAGGGAGAAATAATGATGACTATAAAAGCTATCGTCATACCTGTTCTGATAGCGGGTGCTGTTCTTACAACCAATATGGCAAGCGCAGAGGACGGACTGGAAAACTATCGTAACCGCTTCGAAGCGCTGCCTCACTTACCGCCTATTCCTGCAGATAACTCACTTACAGAAGAGAAGATTGAGCTGGGTAATATGCTATTTTTTGAACCGCGTATATCTTCTAGCGGCGTTATCAGCTGCGCCACTTGCCATAATCCGGCGCTTGGCTGGGCTGACCGCATACCACGAGCGGTTGGCCATGACGGGCAAATCGGGGAGCGCAACACCCCTACCGTGCTCAACAGTGGCTTTTTGGGATCCCAGTTCTGGGATGGCCGAGCTGCTGATTTAGAAGCCCAAGCGTTAGGGCCAATTGAAGCACCAGTAGAAATGGCCATGGATTTAGAAATGGCGCTAGATCGGTTAGTAGGGTTTGAGCTTTATCAGGAAAAATTCGGCGAAGCGTATCCTAACCAAGAAGACCCCATTACCGATGACAACCTAGCGCATGCACTGGCCGCGTTCCAACGCACACTCAACACACCCAACTCACCTTTTGATCGTTACCTACACGGCGATCAAGAAGCAATTAGCGAACAAGCTAAAGATGGCATGGTGGCCTTTGTTGATAATGGCTGTATCGCTTGTCATCGTGGTTCAAACTTTACCGACAGCCAATTCCATGCGATTCAAGTGCCGGGGTCAACCGACCTAGGTCGCTATGTTGTCACAGAAGAAGAGAGCGATAAGTACCGTTTCAGAACTCCCACGCTCCGCAATGTGGCGGTGACCTATCCTTATATGAATAACGGCGCCACCGAAACACTAGAAGAAGCTGTTGCCATAATGGGACAAGAGATGCTGGGGCGGGAGTTTGATAATGACACTATTGGTGACATAACAGCTTTTTTGAACACATTAACCGGCGAAATGCCCGAATTTGAAGTGCCCGCACTACCTTAATTAACTTACTGACTTAAACAAAGCAGCCGCCTGGTCAGTATCACCAGGCGGCAATGTGCTATACCTCAGCCAAACGGGCCAGCAGCTCTGCCCGACGCTCCTGAGTAGTAAAGGCTTCTTCGATAGCATTACGCGTTAACTGACGAAATACTGTCTCGCCCCAGCCAAATGCTTCAGCGCAAGCGATGTGATTAGTCAGCATGCCGCCACCAAAGTAAGCGGGATCATCTGAGCTAATCGTGACCTTGAGCCCTTCAGCCAACAGCTTAGGAAGCGGGTGATCACGCAGATCTTCCACCACCTTTAAACTCACGTTAGAAAGTGGGCAGACCGTTAATACAGTTTGCTCGCTGCGCAAACGCTCAACTACCTTATCACTTTCCAAACAGCGCACGCCATGATCAATACGTTGAACATCAAGTAGATCCAGGGCTTCTTGAATATATTCTGCAGGGCCTTCCTCTCCTGCATGGGCCACTCGAACAAGACCAAGCTGCTTGGCACGCTCGAACACTTCGACAAACTCAGCAGGCGGATTATTTTGCTCAGCGCTATCTAAACCGACGGCATCCAGCATTTTCCAATAGGGAGCGGCCTGCTCAAGCACATGCAATGCCTCATCTGCAGGACGATCACGTAGAAAAGCCATAATCATGCCGATAGAGAGATCGAGTGTCTCCTCGGCTTCCTGCTTGGCTTTTAATAATCCAGCCATGACTACTTCGAGAGGAACACCACGCTGCAGATGTGCTTGGGGGTCAAAATGCATGTCGATATGCACTACGCCCTCTCCCCGCGCACGCTTGAAATAGTCCATCGCCAAGTCGTAAAAATCCTCTTCATTACGAAGCACATTCATGCCTTGGAAATAGAGATTCAGGAAACCTTGCAGGTCGCTGAAATGGTAAGCATCTTTGGCTTCTTGCACCGAGGCATAGGGTAAATCAATGTGATTACGTTGCGCCAAGGCAAACATTAATTCTGGTTCCAGCGAACCTTCGATATGCAAATGGAGCTCTACTTTAGGAAGGTTACGTAAAAAATCGTGCATGGAAGGCTCCGTGCTGTCGTATTAACTAATTGATTTATTCACTCAAGCATTGGCTAAGTTTACCGGCATCTAGATCCCAGTGGTACTCGACGCCAGGTAATAGGTTCAGCGAACTAATTTGATGGACAAAGAAAATAGCCGTGCGATTAACAAGCCATTTATCAAGTGAAGCAGCGACATGTTGTGCCGTTTTGGCATCAACGCCCGCAAATGGCTCATCAAGAATCACTAGTTGCGGGTTGCACAGCATCAGGCGGGCCAATGCCAAACGCCTACCCTGACCACCCGAAAGCTGCTGGCCTTTCTCGCCCACCGCCGTAGCTAAGCCTTTCGGCAGCTGCTCAACCCAGCTATCCAAGACAACGTCACTCAATACGTCCCAAAGCATGTTATCGCTAGCGGCGGGGCTGGCAATACGCAAGTTCTCGGCTAAAGAAGCATCAAACAAATCCACTTGCTGAGTGAGTATGGCGAAGTGTTTGGCACGGCTCTCCTCCGAGAGTTGCCACGCTGGCACGCCGCCTACCATCACCTCACCCTGCGTGGCTCTTAAACGCCCCACCAACACACTGGCTAAAGACGATTTACCGGCCCCGGAGTTACCGGTAATCACCGCTCGCTTTCCAGCGGGCAGCTGAAAATCAATACGACTTAACGCGGGCTCTAATGTTTGCGCATAATGAAGAGAGAGCTGATTCGCCTGAATGGTTAAACCAACATCATTAGGTAGCGTAACCGCGGAGACAGCCGACGGTGGGTCACCGGTGAACTCATTTAACCGACGCACCGCCGCGTAGCTCGCGCCCAGCTTCACAAAACTAGCGGGCAGCGTCAGAAAGGCCTCGTTCACCCCCAATGCAATCAATACCGCCATTACTACAATAGGGCCCGTCACCAGCTGCTGGCTAAATATCACACTAGCAAGCCACAATACTGCCAACACCATCAAACCACTAACGGCACTCACCAAGCAGTTTAAGAACGCTGCCTTGCGACCTAAACGACGCTGATTGCTGAATGCTTGCTGCTCTTGAGTAGCGATAAGCATCCGGTGCCACTGGGTCGTTTGATAGCTCATTAACTCAGCCGATGCCTGCACTTGATCGACCACTAGGCGGCGCAGCGACTGCTGATCCACTACCTGCTGATAGCTTTGCGAAAATCCCCAGGTAGCAGCAAAGAGGGTCACCAGCAACCAGAGCAAGCCCAATGTCACCGCCATCAGCAAGGCAACGCTGGGCAACCAAATAGCCACAAAAAGCGACACAGCCACCACGCCAAGCAGCGTCACTAACGGTGGCACTAAAAGGCGCAGGTATAAATTATCCAGGGTGTCGATATCCGCCGTTAACCGGCTAAGCCAGTCACTGGCACGCTTACCATGCAAACGAGCATCGTCTAGCCGCGTTAAATAGCCAAACACGCGATAACGCAAGTCAGCAAGCAGCGTTAACACCGTATTATGGTTATAGAGCCGCTCAATATAACGCGCAATAGTACGTGCCAAGGCGAAGAAACGAATGCCGCCACCGGGAACATAAACATCGAGTCGCGCAGGCATACCCATCGCTAGGGCGATACCGGCCAGGGCACTGGCCGTAATAAACCAGCCCGACAAACCCAGCAGGGCAAGCCCAGCGATAAGAGTGACCCAAACCAGCAAAGCACCCACCAAAAAGCGCTGACGCCGTCGCACTAACAGCTGCAGCCAGGGAAGGAAGTCTCGAAAAATGGAACTCATAGGATTGCCTCTACCAACTCGCCCTTATTAAAAGCAAAGTGGCGCTGGGCAACGGCAATCACCTCTGGATGGTGAGTCGCTATCACCAGAGTGCGTCCCTCCTGGGCAAGCTCAAGCAAAGCCGACATAACGAACTGCTCAGTCTCCTGATCTAAGCTCGCTGTAGGCTCATCCAACAGCACTAGCGGGGCATTGCTGAGATATACGCGCGCAAGAGCAAGGCGTTGGGCCTGCCCACCTGACAGCCCTACTCCGCGCTCACCAATAAGCGTATCCAGGCCATCAGGCAGCTGGGTTAAAAGAGGCCCAAAACCTGCTCGCTGAAGCGCAGTCACCATTTCTTCACGGGTAGCGCGGGGTGACGCTAAACAAAGATTATCAATCAAGCTGCCATGCAAGAGGCAAGGCTGCTGATCTAACCAAGCGTATTGGCTATTTTCTTGATGGCGATACTCGCCTGAACTTGGAGCAATAAAGCCTGCCAGTAGCGCCAGCAGGGTCGATTTCCCACTGCCCGAGGCTCCGCTAATCGCCACCACCTCTCCCCTCTTAATCGTAAGATCAATAGGACCAATGACTTGCCCACGTACGGGATAAGCAACGCTAACGGCCGTTAACTCAATAACCGAGGATGCCAACAACGGCGGTATAAAGTCACGTTCACTCACCAAGGCGGGCTGATTGAGTATACTCACCACGCTTTCAGCAGCCCCCAGCGCCGCCGCACGGTCATGGTAATGCTGAGACAGCGTACGCAAAGGCTGGAAAAACTCAGGAGCCAGCAATAACACTGCTAAGCCAGAAAAAAGCGTGAGTGACGATGAAGGCCCGTACTCGATATAACCCAGCAGCCCGAAGCCCACATACATGGCCACAACGGCAATCGCTACCGAGGAAAAAAACTCAAGTACTGCGGAGGAAAGGAAGGCCAGGCGCAAAGTACGCATACTAAGACGCCGATAACTATCAGTGGCATGCCAGACATCCTGCTGAGCAGCTGACGTCCGCCCAAATAGTTGCAGCGTGGTCATACCGCGCACACGGTCAATAAAGTGGGCTGAAAGGCGTGAGACGGCAACAAACTGATCGCGATTAAGACGTTCAGCTCCCATACCCACCAGCGCCATAAAAAGAGGAATAAGCGGGGCAGAAAGCAGTAAAAAAAGTGCTACCAAATAGTCCAGCCACCCCACCACTGCCACTATTAATAGCGGTAAATAAAGCGTAATCCTCAGTTGCGGATAAAAGCGTGCAAAATAGCCTTCCAACGTATCAATGTGCTCAACCACCTGACTGGCTAGAGAGCCGCTATGTTGGCTGGTCAGCCAAATCGGCCCTAGCGCGGACAATTTATCCAACAGCTGAGCCCTGGCGCGCTGACGAATTCGCAAGCTTGCCTCCAGGCTCAAGGTCTCATGGCCCCACTGAAAGGCTGCACGTAACAGCACGCTACCCACCAGCAGGGCAAATACCGGCAACAGATCAATGGGTAAACGATCATGCACAATCAGTTGATCAATCAGCCAGGCCAAGCCAACCACTACCACAACCGTTTGACTGCCGACCAGCACACCGCAAAGAGCAGAGCCCAGCAGGCGTTTACGCTCTCCCCTTGCCAGCGATTTCAGCCAGCTGCGCGGCGTAAGGGAGAGCGCCTCATCAGTTGTTACCATGCGCTTAGTGGTATCCCTCGCCTACACGCACCTTGCCGCGGAACACCCAATACGTCCAAGAAGTGTACGCAAGGATGATGGGGATAACGAAGAGCATGCCAATCAATAAAAAAAGCTGTGATTCAGGGGCTGAAGCTGCATCCCACAACGTGTAGTTCGGGGGCACAATGACCGGCCATTTACTGACAATCAAACCTAAATAGGTAAATAGATAAATACCGATGGTGGCGATAAAAGGAATACCTTCGTCCCGACGCTTAACCGAACGATAAACCATAAACGCCGATAGCAATGCCAGCGCAGGGAATATCCAGATCAATTGCAGATTGCCAAACCAGCGTTCCCACACCATTGGGTTAACGAACGGCGTCCAAATACTGATAATCGCAAAAACCCCTAGCACAAGCGCTAATAGCATGGGGGTAATTTTATAGGCCCAGTCTTGAATATGGCCTTCTGATTTAAGTATCAGCCAAGTAGCCCCAAGTAGCGCGTAGCCTGCCATTAAGCCAAGGCCGGTTAATACAGAGAAAGGCGTTAGCCAATCAAAGGCTCCGCCCACATAGGCGAAATTCTCAACCGGAAAACCTTGAATATAAGCACCTACCACGGCACCTTGCGCAAAGGCAGCGATCGCCGACCCCCAGCAAAATGCGCGGTTCCACCAGTGCCGATTACGCCGTGACTTAAAACGAAGCTCGAAAGCGATGCCACGGAAGATCAATCCAGCCAACATCAAAAAAACACCAATGTACAAAGCTGGCAAAAACACCGAATAAACCAGAGGAAATGCGCCTAGCAACCCTGCCCCACTAAGCACTAGCCATGTTTCGTTGCCATCCCATATTGGCGCCACCGAATTCATCATCACATCCCGGGCATCTTCATCAGGTGCAAAGGGGTAGAGAATACCCAGCCCCAAATCAAACCCATCCATCAGTACATACATCATAATGCCGAAGCCGATGATAAAGGCCCAGATCAACGTTAAATCAAACATTTCCATGTTTAGCTCCTCACCGGGTCAACATCATCATCAAAGGGAGTATGGGCAGCCGACATAGGCCGCATCGGACGCTTGAAGTTATCACTGGCTGTTTCACGCTCTTCTTCTGGCAACATACCGTTACGCACCACTCGCGTGAGATAATAAACACCCGTATAAAACACTACGCCGTAGACTAAGACATAACCGATCAAAGTGAATAACGCCATTGGCCCCGTCAGCGAAGGCGTTAGCCCTTCTTCATGGGTCATCATGCCGTAAACTAACCACGGAGACCGACCCGATTCAGTGACAATCCAACCCGCCAATACAGCGACAAAAGGCATCGCAATCATGCCAGTAAGTGTTTTTAAAAACAGTGGTTGTTCATAGACACGCCCTTTACGGCGTAGGATCAGTCCTGCGAACGCTACCGCTATCATTAACAGGCCAATCCCCACCATTACACGGAATGCCCAGAACACAATGATGACAGGCGGTTGCTCTTCCGGTGGCGCTTCACTGATGCCAGGAATCTCCCCGTCAGGTGAGTGAGTAAGAATGAGGCTTGCTAGATTAGGAATACCAAACGCAAAGTTATTAGTCTGGGCCTCCTGGTCAGGAATGGCAAAAAGAAGCAATGGCACATTGGTGGACGTCTCCCAATGACCTTCCATCGCAGCAACCTTGGTCGGCTGGTGCTCCAGAGTATTCAGTCCATGAAAATCGCCAATAACCGCTTGAGTCGGTGCTAAAAAAAGCAGCAGCCAAAGACACATTGAGAGTGCTCGGCGGTTTGCCTCCGGATCGCGATCTCGTAACAAGAACCATGCGCTAACCCCCGCCACTACAAAGCCGCCTGTTAAGAAAGAGGCAACGGCCATATGCAAGAAGCGGTATGGGAATGACGGGTTAAAGATCGCCTCGCGCCAAGAAGTAACATGGAATCGAAAGTCGATCAGCTCAACGCCTGCTGGTGTATGCAACCAACTGTTGGCAGATAAAATCCAAAAAGCGGAAATGAACGTCCCAATCGCCACCATAATAGAGGCAAACAGATGCACCCCTTGAGGCACCTTACCTCGACCAAACAAGAGCACGCCTAAGAAAGCGGCTTCCAGGAAGAAAGCTGTCACCACCTCATAGCTCAGCATGGGACCAAGGAAGTTAGAAGAAGCTAGGGAAAAATTGCTCCAGTTAGTACCAAACTGAAACGACATCACAATACCTGACACGACCCCCATCCCAAAGACAACGGCAAACACCTTTGTCCAGAAAAGCGAGAGACGATCCCAAGCTGGATTGTTGGTCTTGAAGAATAGGCCATGAAGCAGCGCAATGTAGGACGCCAGACCAATAGTAAACACGGGGAAGATCGCGTGAAACGACACAACGAATGCAAATTGCAATCGCGATAATACGAGCGGATCAAGTTCCATTTCACTCTCCTAAGGCCTGAATCGATATTCCATCAACGAGTTAACACAAGCTTAGTTGAGCCGTAATGGCAGCGCACTTTTAGTTATAAGCACTAAGCTTATTTCTTAACTATGCTAATTTTTAAACATACTGTTCGTTTAAGTCACCATCATACATTGACAGCCTAATACCCAAGATGGGTCGCATTGACGCACCAAGCACCATAGCGATGCGCTATTTGGAACATACGCCTCTAGCGAGTCATAATGACGACGCTTACCATATAACCGGTGTACGCGATAAAGAGTGCCAGCAATATCCCACCTTCCAAGCGATTTATACGCCGTGGGCGGCCACGCCAAGAAAACGCAAATAGAATCATCAGCAGCGTCATACCCGTCATCACACTCCAGTCGCGCACCAGCACTTCCCGACCTGCTTCAATGGGCGCAATAACCCCCGCTAGGCCAACGACCGCCAAGCTATTAAACAGGTTAGAACCGACCACGTTGCCCAACACCAAGTCGTGTTCTTTCCGACGCAGAGCGCTAATAGAAGAGGCGAGTTCCGGCAGCGAGGTACCAATAGCGACGACGGTTAGACCAATAATCAAATCACTGACACCGAAGCGGACTGCAATTTCAACCGCCCCCCACACCAACAGACGTGAACTAGCGATTAAAAACAGCAGCCCTACCAGGGTCCACATAATAGATTTACCCCGGGACATCGGTTTGCTATCCAGGGTCTCAGCTACTTCAGATACGATTGCGTCGTCAGGCTGACTACGCGAGCGAATAATACTAACAACGATAAAAGCCACTAATGCCAGTAAAAGACAGATGGCTTCCCAGCGTGCTACAAAACCGTCCAGCAGCATCAAGCCAGTCACCAGCATGACTAGCATAAGTATTGGCATCTCTTTACGGATAACACTGGAATGAACGGCTAATGGCGAAATAAGCGCTATCAGCCCCAGTATTAAGCCGATATTGGCAATATTAGAACCGTAAGCATTACCTACCGCTAGCCCTGGGTTACCATCTATTGCCGCCAGCACCGATACCATCATTTCTGGTGCCGAGGTCCCAAAACCGATGACAAGCATCCCAATCAACAGCGGCGAAAGCCCAAGCCAACGCGATGTTGCTGCAGCGCCGTCAATAAACTTTTCAGCACTCCAAACCAATAAGATCAAACCAAACACAACCGCTAATGTGGGAAGCAACATTTCATTTCCTTCATGGCATAATGACCGGCACTAATTTCAATGTTTTGTATCTTAGTGCCACTTCATGGCGAGGGCGCTAAGATGATTTTACTAGCAACGCTAACTATCACGTTGCGACCTCTTGCTGAGGAGCTATCCTGGCAGAGAAACAAACGGCAGTGCTGTTCATCCGCTGCCACTCGCCATTGCGCCGCAGCATCGTTGTCTAAACTGATGCCATGGTCAAGCGGCTTGCCTATGTTTTTAAGCATTATTTCAGCCACATAGTCTTGCTATCATGCGCAATTAACAGCTTAATTCGCCATATCCTAGTAGCTTAGCTAGGGATTCGCACTGAGAGTTTTGGTTTTTGCCCCCACAAAGATTAACCAAGCAACGCACATTACCGGTCAACACACCGCTCGTTGACCGCTCGCCACCTGAGGTAAGAACTCAGCGACGGCGTTTGCGTGCCTGTCATGAATGTGACTGGGTCTCGGCGCTCCCACCACTCAGCTCTGGTGAAAAAGCCAGCTGCCCGCGCTGCTCTCATGTGTTAGTCACACGCCACCGCTACCCAGCACAGCGGAGTATGGCATTGGCCATCGCATCACTGATCGCGCTGATAGTAGCGGTGTCATTTCCCTTTATTAGCTTTACGGTTAGCGGTGTTAGTAACCGTATTGAGCTGACTCAGACGGCCACCACGTTGATTGGCTTTCATCAGCCTATCGTCGCCATCGCCATCATAATGACGATTGTGGTACTGCCAGCCGTCTACTTATTCGGTGTACTTTGGCTTCAGTTTGGTCTTCTGCGCAATCATCCCATGCCCTATAGCCGGGATATTGCCCGCACATTAGCGCACTTAACGCCCTGGATGATGGCCGATGTATTTATTATTGGCGCTCTAGTAAGCCTGATCAAAATAGCTGGCCTAGCCGATGTTGATCTAGGCATATCCTTTTGGGCATTTTGCGTGTTTGCACTATTACTACTGATGACCACTCAATCTATCGACGCAGATTGGATGTGGTTCTCGCTAGAGGGAGAACCCTTGGCCCCAGACGGCACTCAAACTGGAATTCCTGCCGCTGGCCAAGGGTTAACTGGGTGCCCCACCTGCGGGCTTATTAATCGCCTATCGCCACAAGGACGAGGATATTGCATTCGCTGCCATGAAAAGCTTCACCAGCGGTTACCGAATAGTTTGCAGCGCACATGGGCACTGCTGGGCGCCTCAGCGATTATGTACATTCCTGCTAACGTTTACCCGATTATGACCACCACAAGCCTGGGCAGCTCTTCCCCGTCAACCATCATAGGCGGCGTCGTTCAACTGATACAGATGGGCTCCTGGCCAATTGCAGCCGTCATTTTCATTGCTAGCGTTATCGTACCCGTCGGCAAATTAGTTGCCTTAACCTGGCTTTGCCTAGTCGTTAGACGCAGCAGTGTCTTGAATGCCCAAAGCCGTACTCGGCTTTATCGCTTAACGGAATTTATCGGCCGCTGGTCGATGGTCGATGTGTTTGTGGTCGCTATTTTGGTGGCGCTAATCCGTGCAGGATCATTAATGTCGATTACACCAGGTCCCGCTGCACTCGCCTTCGGCTCTGTGGTTGTGTTAACCATGTTGGCGGCAATGACATTTGACCCACGCTTAATATGGGATAACTCACCTCCCCATAGAAACGCTTTTCGCCACTTTCTTCTTCGCCGTAAAACGGCCACCAAGGAACCTGTTGATGGCTAATGAAACAACTCCGCCTACTTCCAACCAGGCTAATGCTGACTCCACCAGCGAACAGGATTTAAATAAGGCTAAGACATCGCGTCAAACGCGCCTTTCGCCTATTTGGGTAGTGCCTATCGTCGCCATCGCGATTGGCTTATGGCTGGTATATGACAACTATTCCAGTCGCGGCACCCAAGTCACGCTTACCATGGATAATGCAGAGGGCATCGAGGCGGGCAATACACTGATCCGCAGCCGCAACGTTGAGGTTGGCCGTGTTCAGAGTGTGCGTCTATCCGATGATCTCTCTCATGCGGTATTAACCGCCCGCATCCAGCCGGAAGTCGAGGATATGCTGCGCGAAGATAGTCGCTTCTGGGTGGTTAAACCGCGCATTGGACGTGAAGGGATTAGTGGCTTGGGTACCGTACTATCCGGCGCTTACATTCAGCTTGAGCCCGGCACAGAAGAAGCACCAAGACGCGAGTTTCCTGTTAGCGACATCCCTCCCGTCGCCCCGGCCGGGCAGGCAGGCCTGCGCCTAAGCCTAACCAGCCAATTGGGAAACTCTCTTCGCGTTGGCGACCCGGTTTCCTATCAGGGCTACACCGTGGGACGCATTGAAGAAAATAGCTTTGAACCTGATTCACGCACTATGCAGCATCAGGTATTTATTGAAGAGCCGTATACCGACTTAGTGACCGACAGCACACGTTTTTGGACCTCTAGTGGTATCGATTTTCGTTTAGGTGCTGATGGTGTACGCGTTAACGTCGAATCCATTGAAGCATTACTCGGCGGCGGCGTTACGTTTGGCGTACCTGAAGACCTACCCATGGGGCAGCCAGTCGAAGCCAATACCCGCTTCACCCTTTATGCCGATGAAGATGCTGCACGAGAAGGAACCTTTAATCGTTATTTAGAGTATGTACTACTCGTAGATGAAACGGTTCGCGGTCTATCCAAAGGAGCCCCTGTGGAATTTCGCGGGGTGCGAATGGGCACTGTTGCCGCGGTACCCTGGAACTTTACCGCTCCTCAGCCTGACTCGCGCGCGCGCTTTGCAATTCCTGTCTTGATCAGGATTGAGCCGCAACGTCTGGGTATTGAAAATAGCGATATTAATCTAGAAGAGTGGCAAGCTCGTTTTGACCGCATGTTTGGCCTGGGGCTACGCGCGTCACTCAAAAGTGGCAACCTGCTGACAGGCGCACTGTTTGTCGACTTAAACTTCCAGCGTGACCTCGCCGACGAGTATGTCGCCGAACGATTCTCTGAGCGCGACGTATTCCCTACCGTGGCGGGCGGGTTTGCGCAGATTCAAGCACAAGTGACCGATTTGCTTGAGAAATTGAACAGCCTTGAGGTTGAACCGCTACTCGCTGGCTTGGATCGCAACTTGCAGGCCTCCGAGAGCGTACTTAATGAAGTGCGTGAAGTAAGCACTTCCATCAATCAGCTGCTGAACGACCCTGAGACCCAGGCTATTGGTGGCAATCTAAACGGGACTCTTGAGGAACTGCGTAGCACGCTGGAAGGGCTGTCTCCGTCATCGCCCGCTTACCAAGAGCTCACTACAGCAATCGAACGACTGGATCGCTTAATGCGTGATTTGCAGCCACTTACCCGCACGCTTAACGACAACCCTAGGGCTCTGCTGTTTGACAACCTGGATGCCCAGGACCCCATCCCGCGCGCGCCACGTGATTAAGGAGGCCTCCATGCTGATAGGAACAAGTATGACGAAATGGATCAAGTGTTTACTGCTAGTAATGGTCTGCGCACTGGTATCGGCTTGTGCCAGCAGTGTCGCCCCTCCTGCGCGCTATATGCTGCCGACCGACCAAATAAGCAGCACCACAAACCAGCCCGAGGGTACGCTCGTCCTGAGCGCGCCTCGGCTGGCCCACTACCTAGATGTAGACGGCATAGTGATGCAACTGGACGACATTACGCTGAACGCTGCACGTGAACATCAGTGGGCGGAAGGATTGAATAGGCAGTTAGAGCGCCGCATGCGCGCCAATTTATCGCAAGCAATGCCCACACTCAGGGTAATGCGCGCAGAGGGCGAGCCCGCTGACGCATTGACCCTGCGCCTTACTGTTGATCAATTCCAAGGCCGTTATGATGGTGTCGCCGTTGCAAGTGGCCAATGGCAATTAGTCAACGGTGCTGGCGAACTGTTGGTAATGGAGAATTTCTACTCGGAGACACCGCTTGAAAAAGATGGCTACCCAGCGCTTGTGCGCGCGCTGAGCGAAAGCTGGGATCAAGCCGCCGAGCTTATCGCCAATGAAATACGCCAAGGCCATTATTTTAATTAATGTAAGGCTTACTAACCGTGGTTTGCTGAACTACGCTAAATATCAGCCTTATCAGGGATGTTCTTATGATAGATGAAACGAACAACACTGCTGAATTGCCCGCTGAACAACTGCGCGAGGCGGTCAATGCGTTAATGCAGACAGTGACATCCCTGCTGGAGGGAGAGGCACCACTCGCAACCCTTGAAACAGCCCTGCATAGTCACGACGCCCTACTCGATCAGTTAGCCATTCACTCGCTCGACGCGTCAACACTAGCCGCGCTTGAGCGTATTGAGCAATTTATTACTCTGCACGCGGGGAATTACTATCAAACCGCCAGTGCCGAGCTCGATAACAAACAAAAAAATCGGTTTATTTCTCTCTTTGCACGCCGACTACTCGCCCTTGATGGGCTGGGGCCGGCAACGGCACAACAGCTATTTCAGCTAGGCGTACACACACCCGAGCAATTTTTTGCGTTAACACCTGGCGAGCTTGCCCAGCTGCAATTACCGCCCGCGACATTAGCTCGTTTAATCCCTCTTCATGCCCAGCATTCACCACTGACACGAGACAGCTAAACAGGCTGGCATCGTATATTCGTGGTACACTGCTCGGCTAATTACTGATACGTAAGTTTTCTGGTGTGCCCGTGCACATCAGTCTCAGCATTTCTTAGCGCTGTAATCTTCACGTCTCCTTTCACGGTCATCCACGGCTAACTAACGACCATCGCGGCATGCTGAGATATCTGGCACACTTCGCTGCCGCGAAGGTCAATCAACCTCGCTTTTTGAACATTACATCTAGTGACAACAACCACTTACCGGTATTAACTCACTAGGTGATTGCGGAGAACGCATGAGCTTTTCTGAACTTGGCCTGCACGCCGATTTATTACGCGCTGTCACAGCGCAAGGTTACACCGTCCCTACCCCGATACAGCGACAAGCTATCCCTGTCGTGCTAGAAGGTCGCGACATGTTAGCCAGCGCCCAAACCGGCACAGGCAAAACCGCCGGTTTCACACTGCCCATGTTGCAACGCTTAAACACAGGCAAGCGACCGGGCAAACGTCAGGTTCGCGCCTTGGTATTAACCCCAACCCGTGAACTCGCCGCCCAAGTAGGCGAAAGCGTCACCACCTATGGCCAACATTTAGCATTACGCTCGCACATTATCTTTGGCGGTGTCGGTCAACAGCCTCAAATCGATGCGCTTAAAGCTGGGTTAGATGTACTTGTCGCCACACCAGGGCGCCTTCTTGATCTTCACCAGCAGGGCCATGTAGATCTTTCGTCCGTTGAGATCTTAGTCCTGGATGAAGCTGACCGTATGCTTGATATGGGCTTCATCCACGACATCAAACGACTCCTGCGCCTAGTCCCTAAAAAGCGTCAAAACCTGTTGTTCTCGGCAACGTTCTCGAATGAGATTCAAACCCTGGCTCAACAGTTGCTGGACAACCCAGCGATGATTGAAGTAGCGCCGCGCAATACCACCGCGGAGAAAATTGAACAGGCCATTTACCGCGTAGATCGCGAGAAAAAACGCGAGCTGCTGGCCCACTTAATTCAGCAAAATGGCTGGTTCCAAGTATTGGTGTTCACGCGAACCAAACATGGTGCCAACCGCTTGGCTGAGCAGCTCTCTAAGCAAGATATTCCTTCGATGGCGATCCACGGCAATAAAAGCCAAGGCGCACGTACTCGCGCGTTAACAGCGTTTAAAAGTGGCGACCTGCAAGTATTAGTGGCTACTGATATCGCCGCCCGAGGCCTCGATATCAACGAGCTGCCCCATGTGGTCAACTTTGATCTACCCAACGTGGCGGAAGATTATGTGCACCGTATTGGGCGTACCGGACGCGCAGGCAGTAATGGCGAAGCCGTCTCGCTGGTATGTGTCGATGAGGACGCGCTGCTGGGAAATATTGAACGGCTGATTAAACAGACGTTGCCCAAGCATATAGAACCCGGCTTTGAGCCTGACCCAAGTATAAAACCTGAGCCCATCGAGAATGGTCGCCGCAATCAACGCCAGCCTCGCGCCAAACGCAAACCCGAAGGCCAGAGCGCAAATACTAGTGGCGAACGCAAACGTCGCGCCCGCCGCTAGCCTGATAGGCAGGAATATGCGAAGGTGTCGCCTTTGCATATTCCCCCTCCTATATTGAGCAGCTATTTTAAGCCGTTAGGCATGAACCCCTTATTCATGGAGTGATTATGGCGTCTTCTCAACTTATGGCCGATTACCGCCAATGGCTGACATTTCAACGTCAAGAGCAGCTCAGCCGTGAGCATCAAGGAATTGTGCAGCGTTTAGAGGACGCTCGAGCCTCAGCGAATCAAGTGTCTCAGGCTTACCGCAGCATGGCTGAAAAGGCATCTGTTGAAGGCGCTTGTTACCGCACGATTTTTTTACGCCAACGCGATGATAACCATGCACTGCCCTGCGAAGGGTGGTTGTTTGTGCGCCGCGTACTGAGTGAAGGTAACAGTACCCGTGTGCGTGTCACCCTGCTGGAAACGTTTACCCTGGAAGACGGCATTATGGCCCCAGGCGATAAGCCTGCACGCAAGCTCACGTTAGAAATATTTGACCAGCTGCTAATGGATAAAGGCATGCGCACTAACGTTAGAGTAGATAGCCTGGACTCCTCACAGGATTATCATTTCATCACGCTACTCGATGCTGTTCGCGGAGACTTGCGCCCTCACCTTAAATAAACGTTGGCGTGAAATAAGCATCGATATGGCATCCCGTCGTTCAATTACCTTTATTCTGCTGATGGTCGTGGTAGGGCTAAATTTACGCCCTGCCATGTCCTCAGTTGCCCCTTTGCTGACGCGCTTACAAGAGAGTGCGGGTCTCTCAGCCACTGCCGCGGGACTACTGACCACGCTTCCCGTGCTCTTTTTAGGCCTCTCCGCACCGCTAGCCCCTGCACTTGCCAAACGCATAGGCAGTGAACGCGCACTGAGTGCGGCGCTGATTCTTCTCGCAGCAGGTCTTATTTTGCGTGGCTTACCGCTTCCCGGCGTGTTATTCGTCGGTTCTGCAATGGCGGGGGGCGCAATAGGCATTGGCGGCACCCTACTACCCGCCTTGGTAAAACGCGAACTGCCCCAGAGTGCCGACCTGCTCACCGGCTTATATACCATGGCACTCTGCTTGGGTGGCGCCTTAGGGGCCGGATTTAGCGTACCGCTAACACAGCTGCTCGGCAGTTGGCAGGCAAGCTTAATGAGCTGGGCACTACTGGCACTGTTTGCGCTTGTTTTATGGCACTTTCAAATGCCACGCTCACTGCAATCGAACACGCTCAATCCGCCTAAAAGTGGCCTTTTACGACTGCTTAAGCAGCCGCTTACCTGGCACGTTATGCTGTTTATGGGTATTCAGTCCTCCATGGCTTATATCGTTTTTGGCTGGCTGCCCACCTTATTAGTTGCTCGCGGCTATAACGAGGCCGATGCAGGCTGGACCATGGCGGTTTCGATTATGTGTCAACTAGCCTCCGCGCTAGGCGCACCTTGGCTAGCACGTCTGGGGCGGGACCAACGTCCCGCTTTATTACTGGTGCTATTCAGTACGGCCGCGGGGCTGTGGATGCTGCTTATCGCACCATTAATATGGAAATGGCCCGGCGCGGCCCTCCTTGGCATCGGTCAAGGTGGCAGCTTTAGCTTAGCGCTCAGTTTGTTAGTGTTACGTACAGCCAACTCACGTCTTGCAGGGCAGCTTTCTGGTCTAGTTCAAGGCGGTGGTTATACATTGGCAGCGCTAGGACCTTTCGGCGTCGGGGTGATGCTTCAATCGGGCGCTAACATCTCGCATATCGCCTGGCTGTTAATCGCCCTGCTTACCGTATGCTGTGGCTTTGCATTGCTGGCTGGACGTAATCAGCGTCTAGATGACCAGAGTGGTGGACTTTTGGTAGAGCGCATTACACGCTCATAATGATTTCCCAGTATCGTAACAGGCCCAGGAGATGCCTATGCCCCCCTACTCCCCGCTAGCTAGCAGCAGCGCTTCCCAAGAGCGCATCTTGGTCATTTACACGGGGGGCACGATTGGCATGCAACAGCATGCCAATGGGCTTGCTCCCGGTGGCGACTTTGCCACTCGAATGACCAAGGCCCTTGCTCAGCTTCCGCTTGCTCACCAGCAGTCCCTTCCAGCCTATGACGTCGTTAGCTATTCGACCTTAATTGACTCAAGCGCCGCTACGCCGCTTACTTGGCAGCAGCTTGCACGCGATGTTAGCAGCCAATTAACGGTCTACGCAGGCTTTGTCATCATTCACGGCACCGACACCCTCAGTTGGACTGCTGCTAGCCTTGCCTATCAGCTACAAGGTTTAGATCGCCCGGTGATCGTGACGGGGGCCATGCGCCCGCTGGAAGCTCCCGGCAGTGATGCACTAGATAATCTGCACGGCGCGCTGCAGTTCGCCGCCAAGCCCGAGCTACAAGAAGTAGCTATTTACTTTGCCGGGCAGTTGCTTCGCGGTGTCCGCGCCATAAAACAGCACAGCGAAGCGCTCAATGCCTTTGCAAGCCCCAACTACCCCTTGCTCGGCGAACGGGTGGGCGACGATTTCGTTTATTACCCCAGTCGTGGGCTGGCCCTGCAACAACGGGGAGCACCACGCTTTGAACTGCCCGACTACCGTTTGATTAATCAAGGGGAAGTGGTTCGTATCATGCTCTGGCCTGGCATCACAGCCTGGCAGCTTGAGACGTGGCTAGGTGATTCGCGCGTTAAAGGCGCGTTACTCCAGCTCTGGGGCGCAGGGAACCTGCCCGACGACCCACACTTGCTGGACGTGCTGGCCAGAGCCAGTGGAGAGGGCAAGCTACTGGCCGCCATTAGCCAGTGCCCGCAAGGGAGCATCCAACTGGGCGCTTACGCTGCTGGCCACGGCCTGAGCGATGCAGGCATTCTGGCGGGCGACGACATGACACCGGAAGCAGCATTCACCAAACTGGCTCACTTACTGGCCCAGCCGATCTCATTAGAAGATCAGCGCCAGCGCTTTTTAACACCACTGATCGGCGAACGATAACGTAGCGGAATTTGCGCAGCGCTGGCATACCTTGAGATTCCGTCTATGGTGTAGAAGGGTAACCTAACAGTTTGAAGGAACAATAAATTATGGAAAAGCCAGTACATCATTTCAGTGAACTGTTTGAGCAGCTGGGCCTTGCGTCTGATGCTGATTCCATCGAGCGCTTCATTAAGCGCAATGCCCCGCTCCCCGAGTCAATGCCATTGGCAGAGGCACCCTGCTGGAACGAGGGTCAAGCGGCGTTTCTAAAAGAAGCCGTGGATGAAGATGCCGATTGGGCCGAAGTTGTTGATCATCTGGACGCTTCAATGCATAAGCCTCACTAACCTCGGCAACCACTCGTTGGGTGCGCCGTTAAAAAGCAGCGCCCTAACCGTTTAAACGCGCTTCAACGCGGTCAAGAATTTGCCGGCTGACTTTTCCCACCAGCGGCTTGGCCGCTTTGTTAACGGCCTTTTCCATTAGGCGGTTGCGAATTTCATAGCTTAGCGTCAGCGCCACTTCAGTCCCTTCCGGCACTTCGCGAAGACGGTATCGCCCCTGGTTTTTAACCCCATCCAGCGACTCCCAGGCAAGCACATGGGGCGGTTGAACTTCGGTGACCATGACATCAAACGCCCAATCCATACCGACAGCGCGCACGTGCCATCGATAGCGGTTCTCTCCCAATGTGTCGATGGAGCGGATTAGATCCGAGTAATCAGCAAAATCCTCGACGCGACGCAGTAACTCGAACACCTTTTCGGGGGGAGCGTTAACAATTTCACTGTGTTCAATGGTAGCCATTGGTTGCCCTCTAACAACGTGGATGATTAGCGTAGCATGTTGATATTAATGCTGCCCGCCCATGCCGCAATTACCCCAATATGCGCTAGAACTGGTCAGATTAGCCGCTATTGCGTAAACTGCCGCCTTTCCGGACCGGACCCCGGAACGCCGCGCCAGCAAATTGCTGCTCGCGATCAATAAATTCTCCGACAACGAGTGTTTTCTCATGTCATCAATACCCCCTGTGGCCGCTGATAGCGCCACGACTGTCGTTATCTATTCCGGTGGAATGGACTCTTTTACCGTGCTTCACCGCGCGCTGCGCGAAGGACTTACCGTCCACGCGCTCTCGTTTGACTATGGCCAGCGGCATGCTCGTGAACTCGACACTGCTCGTCAGGTCTGCGCCACGCTTGGCGTGCCCCATCAGTTGGTCGATATTCGCGCCATCCACGGTCTGATTGATAATTCAGCGCTGACCAACCCAGACCAAGCGATGCCCCACGGCGACTACGCCGCGGACAATTTACGCGCTACGGTGGTGCCTAATCGCAATATGATTTTACTCTCTTTGGCGATTGCCAAAGCGGTCAATATTGGCGCAGAGCGAGTCGATTACGGCGCCCATAGCGGCGATCACATATTGTACCCGGACTGCCGCCCCGAGTTCGTTGAGGCCATGAACCACGTCGCAGGCATTGCCAACTTCGAGCCCGTCACGCTCCACGCGCCTTACCTTTCTTCAAGCAAGGCAGAGATCCTGCGTGAGGGCTTGGCCATGGGCTTGGACTACCGCCACACCTGGACGTGTTACGAAGGCCGAGAACTAGCCTGCGGCGTTTGCGGTAGCTGCCGCGAACGACTAGCCGCCTTTGCCGCTAACGGGGTGACAGACCCATTGGCATATACCCCAGACACCGCAGGACAACGCTGATGTACCAAGTTAAAGAAGCGTTTTATACCCTGCAGGGGGAAGGCGCCCAGGCCGGAAGAGCAAGCGTTTTTTGTCGTTTTAGCGGCTGCAACCTGTGGTCGGGCCGCGAAGTGGATCGTACAACGGCTAAGTGCACGTTTTGCGATACCGATTTTATTGGTACTAACGGTATCAACGGCGGAAAGTTTGCCACTGCCGAGGCCCTTGCCGAGCACATTGCAGCCCTTTGGCCTGCCCAAAGCGGTGGTGAAAAGCCCAAGGCAACACCCTATGTCGTGTTTACCGGTGGTGAGCCTTTGCTGCAGCTTGACGAGACATTGATTGCCACGCTGCACCGCCATGGGTTTGAGGTAGCCGTCGAAACCAACGGCACGCTGGCGCCACCCCCTGGCATTGACTGGCTGTGCGTCAGCCCCAAGGGCAACAATCCCTTGGTCGTTACCCATGGCGACGAATTAAAGCTCGTTTACCCCCAGGCTGATGCGCCCCCGGAGCAGTTTTCAAGCTTGGACTTTCAGCACTTTTTTTTACAGCCGATGGATCTTGCTCCCCTCCACCAGGACAAGACAACCGTTGCTGAGACGACCGCTTACTGTATGGCTAATCCACAATGGCGTCTTTCGCTGCAAATGCACAAATTAGCAGGTTTTGATTAATGGCTTTATTCGTTCAACAACTGACCCATATCGACATCTCGCTTTGGTGCGCCAAGCGCGGCTTGGTCGGCTGTAGCTGGCAGGTAGACGCGGTGCTGGAGGGCGAGCTGGGTGAAGACGGCATGCTGTTCGATTTTGGTGAAGTGAAGCCGTGGATTAAGCGTACCCTGGACAGCGGGCTGGACCATACCCTACTGGTCCCCACCGAGGCATCAGGTATCAGTGTCTCCGAGTGCCCTGAAGGGTTATGCGTCCGTACCACGACGCCCTACCCAATGGAAGTACGCGGGCCGGAAGAGGCATTCACCCTGCTTCCCTGGCAAGCTATTACGCTTGAAATGGTCGCTGAACATTTAAGCCACCAACTGACCGAGCAGCGTCCTGAAAATGTTGATCGGGTTTCCCTAACACTTAGCGATGAACCCAACGACGGCGCCGCATACGGCTACAGCCACGGCCTGAAGCGGCACGCAGGAAATTGCCAACGCATTGCCCATGGCCACCGTTCACGACTGTATATCTGGCAGCAGGAAGCGCGCCAAACCCTGCTTGAGCAACAGTGGGCGGCATGGCTGAATAATCGCTACCTTCTTGAAGAAGCAGATATCGCGGCTCGCAATAGTGAAACCCTTACCTGCCGCTACCGAGCTGCCCAGGGGGATTTTTCCATTACCTTGCCACCGTCGTTGTGTACCGTGCTGCCCGGGCCAACCACGGTAGAAAATATTGCGGCCTGGCTGGCACGGGAAGTCGCCACACAGAGCGGTCAAGTCACACGCATTCAGGCGTTCGAGGGTATCAACAAGGGCGCGATTGCTATGTTTTCACCAAGTGCTGCGCTATGAGCGAAGGATGTCGTGCGGGGTGTGGCGCCTGCTGCATCGCGCCTTCGATTAGCTCTGCTATCCCCGGCATGCCAGAAGGCAAGCCGGCAGGGGTACGCTGTGTTCAGCTAGATGAATACAACCTGTGTCGTCTATTTGGTGACCCGAGCCGCCCCAAGGTTTGCGAACGTTTTAACTTTGATGCCAGCGTGTGTGGCGAGCACCGAGAAGAGGCGCTCGCCACGCTGACCTGGCTAGAAGAAGATACACGTTAGAAAGCGCACTTTCTCCACCTCCGCCAAAGCCAACTCCCTTGGGCTAACTCCCTAGGGGCTGGCTCCCTTGTGACTAGCTTTCAATACTCACGGGGTGTGGCAAACGGCGGTCCAGCAGGCTGATCCAGCGTGTCAGTACCGGGGCATCACTGTGACTGACTTCGCTCAACAAGCGCCTGAAACTCTCTTTGGCCTGCTGGTCATTAGGCTCAATGCGCGTCAACCATAGTTCAAGGGCCGCCAGTTCCTGGTGGCGGTTGCCATGCTCGCGAGCTTGATTAATCGCCATCTCAGCTAATGCTTTCACTTCATTGGCGGGATGCCCAAGCAGATCACGCACCTTGGCAAGCTGGGTGGCTAATTCCGGCAGGAATAGCGTTGTCCTTTCACGGGCGATCACTAAGCACTGATCCAGGTAATCCTCTGCAGCGTTTAGCTCGCCCAGCTCAATACACGCGTCCGAATACCAGAGTACTGGCCGCTGATAGCGGTTACGCCCTTTCAGCTCGGCCATCTGGTCTAGACTGTCACGCAGTTGGATAAGCCCCGCTGTATCCCCTGCCAACGCCCGCTGCCAGCCGAGAATAATTTGTGCGGAAATTTGCCATAACTGCAAATCTGGTGTGCCGGTCATAGCGGCCGCCCGTTCGGCGTGCCGAGCAGCCAGATGAACGTGTCCCAATTGACGATAAAGCGCCGCGGCAAATAATAGCGCCATCGCCAAAGTACCAGGGTGTGCAATCTTCTCCGCTAGGCGAATCGCCGACGAGACTTGACGTTCAGCGCGCTGATAATCGCCACGCAAACAAAGCGCCCAGCCTTGAAAGCAGGCAGCAGAGACTTGCGGGTGATCAGAGAATGGCAGCCACTCAATCATCATCTGCGCATTCAGCGGATCAATTTCATCCAAGTGATCGTGCGCCTGCTGAATGCGTCCAGCCCAATACTCGCAATTAGCCCGGGCATAATCGGCTAAACGGCGATAACGCGGGTCTTCGAGACGGGACGCGATATCGGCCAGAGTTGAAGCCAAAGCAAACGCATCCGCATGGGCATAGCGCTGGCTACGACCGACCCAGAGCCCCCATTTGACCAGGAATATCTGTTCCAGGTCTTCAGGGTCTTCGAGACTATCACTGCCCGATTCACGCAGTAGCTCCCGAGCACGCACAAAACTTTCGTGGGCAGTCGGTGAGCCGTGTCCCTCTAACGAAAAAGCCGCCTGACCGCGAACGGTGAGCAGGCTCACTTCACGCTCGATCTCGTGCTCAACATGGCGAAGGCTCGCCAAACCGAAATCCGCCATACGCAGAGCGGTTCGGTTGGCACTGACCTTGAGTGCTTCTCGAGCGGCCAGCTCAAAGTAACGGGCGCCACGAGCATAGTGCCCACTACGACGGAGGTGGGTAGCGAAATCACCGGGGTGACGGCTGATCCATACCGGAAAACGCTCTTCTATTAAAGTCACCACCTGCTGGTGCAGCTTGACCCGCACATCTCTCGGGCAAGAGAGATAAGCGGCTTCCTGCAGCAACTGGTGACTAAACTGGAACTCGTGGTCGCCACTCTCTTTATCAACCGGCTCAACGATTTCCAGCACTCGCATATGCTCAAGCGCTTGGTTCAGCCGACCTTTTTCCCAGCCACTGCACTCAAGTAGAAAATCCAACCGGAAGCGCTTACCCAGTACCGCTGCTACGTGGGCAATTTCACGGTCGCCCTCAAGTTGATCAATACGGCTTGCTAAAAGCCCTAACAACCCCTTGGGCAGTTCTTCAAACTGGACACTGCGCCCTTCTCGGCGATCCATATCCAAACGACGGCAAATCTCCTGCATATACAGAGGCACACCATCGCAGCGCTCAATAATTTGATTACGCAACCGCGGACTCAGATGGATGCGGTAACGGCGGGAAAGTTGTGATAAAAGCCGCGAGGACTGCAACGCATCCAGATTACCTAAGCTGATTTGCTGATCCCAATGCAGTTTCACCGGCAACGCTTCACGCCCATGATGACTAGCTACCAACATAAAAGCGGTGTTGATAGGTAATCTTGCCTGCAGCCCTGCCAATACTTTAAAAGAGGGTTCATCCAGCCACTGTAAATCATCAATCATTAACACCAGCGTGTGCGTCGTTGCTTGCCGCTCAATTAAGCGGTGCAAAAGCATCACGACCAGCTCAACGGCTTCGCCACTTTGGGCAAGCTGGGTAATCTCCTGTACTTCATGTACGCCAAGCGCCTGCTCCAGCAGATGCTGTCGGTCAGCCGCAAGCTGATCAAACCCTAGCGTTGTCTGTAGTTCGTGAATGGCTTCAACAGTAAGCGCTTGCTTGAGATACCAGCCAACCAATGTGCGGGCCACCCCATAAGGGTCTAGCACCGAAAGACGCGTAGTGGGCTGCCAGCATATCGCCGCATCACGACTAAGCTCTAATTGGCGAAAACCGACCATTAACGCCGACTTTCCCATCCCCGAGGCACCACGCACCAATACACTTTGGCGCAAGCCAATACCTGCCCGCGCCAGCGCATCGCGCAGGGTACGCAGCGATGTTTCACGGCCCACCAAGCTGGGGGGAAGTGCATCGCGGCCGCCTTCGTTTTGGCCCAACACCAGCGCACGCAAACGTACACGGCCATCACTGGCGATCAAACGCGACACCAGGCGTGGCTGAAGGTCAAGCGCGGGTGGCATATGCTGACTGGCTTCTTGTGAAATAACCAGCTCACTACCTTCTGCTGCGCTCATGAGCTCCAAAGACATTTGCGTGACTTGCCCTAACGGGTCCGCTAACTGACGCTCGGGTAGGTACACCACACGACCGCTGTGCAAGCCAGCGGCCAACTCAAAGTGCGGTATATTACCCTCACCAGTCCAGTGGCGCCCGCTCTCTTGGGGAAGGGCCTGACGACAATGCTCATAAAGCGCCACTAGTTCCGCCAACTGATGCGCGGGGCCATGAGTGCCGAAACAGGCCAAGCCTAAGCCGCCCGTAGCACCTGGAAGCCAAAAGCCACCTAAGTGATGGCACTGCTGCTCTAACCAGCGTAGTAATTCCAACTGCAGCGTAAGGCAGTGGCGTGTCGCCGCGCGATCTTGCCACTCCCCTTTTAGATGCAAGCGTATAGCCATCACGGAGAGCTGACGCAGTTCGATTTCATCTTCACGTAGCGGCTTACTATCCGCTGCCAGCGCGCGCGAAAAGGCGCCTTGAGGGCTCATCATTCGCGGGTCGTGGTGGCCATCTGACCAATAGCTGGCTAACTGCAGAAAGCTTGGCTCAGGCTGCTGGCCCGACAGCGCTAACAGCTGTAAATAGCTGTTGTATTGCTCATGGGCAGCAGCCATTTGGTTTTGTTCGGCGAGTTGACGAACCAAACGCTCATGAAAGGGACCGTAGCCTGAAAAGCGGCTGACCAACGCTTCCAAAATTGAATCAGGTACATCGGCGTGAGCTTCGAGCACCTGCTCAGCAAAACGAATGACACGCTGACGCCACTCATTACGAACTTGGACTAACCAGCGCTGAAATTCGCTACAGTTGGCCAGTTGCAGCTCTTCAATCAAGTCGCCTTGGTAACAAGACATCAGCGCTTCAAGGGTATTTAAATCGCGGGGTCCTTCTAGGAGCTGCTGCAGCGTATGGAGGTCAACCTGCCAGTTATTAGGAAGTTGAAAAGCAATCGTTTGCCGGGAGACGCTTAATACTTGGTCGGCGCTCTCACCTAACGATTGGCGCAAACAGTGCAGCGCATGGCGCAGGTTGGTTCTGCCTGATGACAAACCTTGGTCGGGCCACAACAGCTCTGCCAGAGCAGCCCGATTGACCGGCTGGCGGTGCAGCAAAAGATAAACAAGCAGCGCTTTCACTTTGTCGTAACTAAAGTGGGTCAATACATCTTCGCCCTGGGTAAGCGAAAAGTGGCCGAATAAGGTTAACTGGTCTGTCTCACGAGCATCGCGCATGATAAACATCCTGCCGGGCTAAGCGGCTTAAGCTGGCACACCGCTATGAAAACGAAAAGCCGTATCGGGCGAAGTAATCAGCTCCGCTTCACGCGCCACAAAAAAAGCGATCCGCTCGTCAATAGAGCTTGCTGTTTGCTGGCGAGCCAGCAACAAATAGTCTTCAAAATGACGGCCTTCTGACTTCACAAGCGTGCGATAAAACTTGGCAAGCTCTTCGTCTAAATAAGGAATCAAACAAGCAAACCGTTCACAGCTACGTGCTTCAATAAGTGCACCGATGATTAACACATCAATTAGCCGTTCGGGATCATTACTACGCAAGTGTCGCCTAAGCCCTTCAGCGTAACGTGATGCCGTTAAATGTTGGTAGGCAACGCCGCGTGCTTCCATAAGCGCGACTACCTGCTCGAAATGGAGCAGCTCTTCACGGGCTAATTGCGACATTTTGCTGAGCAACAGCGGCTGATCAACATAGCGATAGAGCAGACTCATTGCCGTAGAAGCGGCTTTTTTTTCACATTGCGCGTGGTCAATTAATAGCGTTTCAGGATTTTCGAGCGCCCACTGCAGCCATGCGTCAGGGGTTGCACAGGCCAGAAACTGGCGCAGGCTTTCAGGCAACAGATCATCCGCTTTTAACGCATGGTCAGCCCTTTGCAAGGCATTCGTTTGTAATTTATCAGTTTGGAAAGTACTGGTTTGGAAAGTACTGGGTTGTATCGACATAACACCATTACCAATCTTGTGTTTCACTATTGTACAACATATAAGCGCTCAAAACGCTCAGTCCCTGTTAGGTACAAATATTTATACCTTGCATCGCCTATTACTAATGTAGTTATTCGCTCAAAAATGCTCCACACACTTTATAAGCACACTATTAGTAGGATGCCTCTAAGGTTATAAATTGAGGTCTATGGTAACCCGCTGTAACCTCAATCACACCCGCACAAGCCTATGTTAACTTAGAAAATGGTAAAAACTTTCCTGAACTTGAGCCAAACGACTAATAAAAAGGTGTTTTTTGATTCATTTAGATCGTGACATCAACATAAAGTACAACAGAGGTCACGCCATGCCAGCTTAACATTGTCGACAGTTTGCCGTAGAATCTCGGCCATCCAACCATATGCTGTTTGTCAAGCGTATGTCCTATGTGATTGGTCCACTTTCCAACACTGCGCAGCCAATACGGTGCTACGTGTAGGCCGTCACCATAAAGTAAATCAGAACGTAGATGAGAGGGCCCCAACGTGCTTGAAGCTTACCGCCAACATGTCGAGGAACGTGCTGCTGAGGGCATCCCGCCCAAACCCCTAACCGCCGAACAAGTAGCGTCAGTAGTTGAGCTGCTTAAAACGCCACCGGCCGGTGAAGAGGAGTTTATTCTCGATTTAATCACCAATCGCGTACCGCCCGGTGTTGATGAAGCCGCCTACGTAAAAGCGGGTTTTCTAACTGCAGTCGCGAAAGGTGAAGCAAGCTCGCCGCTGATCGACAAGGTGCATGCTGTTAAACTGCTTGGCACCATGCAGGGCGGCTACAACATTGTTTCAATGGTTGAACTTCTCGATAACGAGGAGCTTGCCCGTGAAGCAGGTGAACAGCTCAAGCACACATTGTTGATGTTCGATGCCTTCCATGATGTCGAAACACGCGCCAAGAACGGCAATAGCGTTGCTAAAGACGTTATTCAATCGTGGGCGGAGGCTGAATGGTTCCTCTCTAAACCGGCCCTAGCTGAAAAAATCACTCTCAGCGTGTTTAAAGTACCCGGCGAAACCAACACGGATGACTTGTCGCCGGCGCCAGATGCCTGGTCACGCCCTGATATACCGCTGCACGCTAATGCGATGCTTAAAAACGAGCGTGATGGCATTGAACCCGTTGTGCCAGGCACAACCGGCCCGCTCAAGCAGATTGAAGACGTTAAAGCAAAAGGCTTTCCGGTCGTTTACGTTGGTGACGTCGTGGGCACTGGCTCATCGCGTAAATCAGCGACTAACTCCGTACTCTGGTTCTTTGGCGACGACATTCCTTACGCCCCCAATAAGCGCGCTGGCGGTTTCTGCTTTGGTAGCAAAATCGCGCCTATCTTCTTCAACACCATGGAAGACTCAGGCGCCCTGCCGGTAGAGATGGACGTCAACAACCTGAACATGGGCGACGTCATCGACGTTTATCCTTATGAAGGCAAAGTCTGCAAGCATGGCACCGATGATGTCATCACTACGTTTGAACTTAAAACGCAGCTGATCCTAGATGAAGTACGTGCTGGCGGCCGTATCCCGCTTATCATTGGTCGCGGACTAACCGGCAAGGCGCGTGAGTCGCTGGGACTACCCGCCTCTGACGTTTTCCGCTTACCCGATCAGCCCAAAGATACTGGCAAAGGCTTTACCTTAGCCCAGAAGATGGTTGGCAAAGCGTGTGGTTTGGACGGCGTTCGTCCGGGCATGTACTGCGAGCCTAAAATGACCACCGTTGGGTCTCAAGACACCACCGGCCCGATGACACGCGATGAGCTGAAAGACCTTGCTTGCCTAGGCTTCCAGGCCGATCTGGTCATGCAGTCTTTCTGCCATACCGCCGCTTATCCTAAGCCGGTCGACGTAGATACCCACCACACTCTGCCAGACTTCATCATGAACCGCGGCGGTGTTTCACTACGCCCCGGCGATGGCATCATTCACAGCTGGCTGAACCGCATGCTATTGCCTGACACAGTTGGCACCGGCGGCGACTCGCACACCCGCTTCCCGCTGGGCATTTCGTTCCCAGCCGGTTCAGGCCTGGTAGCGTTTGCTGCTGCCACCGGCGTCATGCCGCTGGATATGCCGGAATCGGTACTGGTTCGCTTTAAAGGCCAGCGTCAGCCGGGCGTTACGCTGCGCGATTTGGTTCACGCCATTCCGCTTTACGCCATCAAGCAGGGCTTGTTGACTGTCGACAAATCCAATAAGAAAAACGCCTTTTCAGGCCGCGTGTTGGAAATTGAAGGTTTGGAAGACCTAACCGTCGAGCAAGCCTTTGAGCTTTCCGATGCCTCTGCCGAGCGTTCTGCTGCTGGCTGTACGATTACGCTGTCAGAAGAGAGCGTGACCGAATACTTGAAGTCCAACATCACCCTATTGAAGTGGATGATGGGCAACGGTTACGGCGACGAACGTACCATTAGCCGCCGTATTGAAGGTATGGAAGCATGGTTGGCTAACCCGAGCTTGATGCGTGCCGACCAGGATGCCGAATACACTGAAGTTATCGAAATTGACCTGGCTGAAATTAAAGAGCCGGTTCTGTGTGCCCCGAACGACCCGGACGATGCTCGCCTGCTATCAGAAGTAGCTGGCCAGAAAATCGACGAAGTCTTTATCGGTTCATGCATGACTAACATCGGCCACTTCCGGGCTGCGGGCAAGTTGCTTGAAAAGCAGCCTGCCGGTAGTTTAAAAACCCGGCTGTGGCTGGCACCACCGACGAAAATGGATCAACACCAGTTGACTGAAGAGGGCTACTACGGCATTTATGGCCGTGCAGGCGCTCGAATGGAGATGCCGGGTTGTTCACTGTGTATGGGTAACCAGGCCCGCGTTGCTGCCAAGAGCACCGTGGTGTCTACGTCTACACGAAACTTCCCGAACCGCCTGGGCGATGGTGCCAATGTGTACCTTGCCTCAGCGGAACTGGCGGCTGTTGCCGCAGTAGAAGGACGCCTACCCAGCGTTGAAGAGTATCAACGTTATATGGGTGAGTTTGACGCCATGGCTGGCGAGATTTATCGTTATATGAATTTTCACGAAATAGAGGAGTATCAAAAGATCGCCTCTAACGTGATTCCGATCGCTCAAGAAGCTTAATTTAACGCTTGAGTCTGATCACCCCATCGCCGATGCTCGCACCATCGCAGAGAATGTGACAGATTGCATTTTCTGAGTCGATGACCGAACGCCCCGCCACTGTTCTTCAGGGCGGGGCGTTTTTTTTGCACTGCCTTTGGACACCAATTTAATATCAACAGCCTCTACCATTAGGAGCGTGTGATGACGAATTCAACGCAAATTGTGACACCCGATCTCTGTGATGCGCACCCAGAAGTCGCCGTACTCGACCCGCTGTTTGTTAACTTTGGTGGTCTTGAAGCCTTTTACGGTCCTATTCGCACCATTAAATGCTTTGAAGATAACTCCATGGTTAAGCAAGCGGTCGCCGAGCCAGGTAATGGCGCGGTACTGGTGGTCGATGCAGGCGGCTCGCATCGCTGCGCCATGCTGGGTGATATGCTGGCAGAGCAGGCCGTCGCCAACGGCTGGGCAGGCGTTGTGATGTACGGCTGCGTGCGTGATGTGGATATACTCGCCGCCTTGCCGATTGGCGTTCAGGCATTGGGAAGCCATCCCCGCAAGAGTGAAAAGCACGGTGAAGGTCAGCGCGACATCGACGTCACCTTTGCAGGCGTCACCCTTCAGCCCGGACAGTGGTTATATGCAGATAACAACGGCATTATTGTTGCTGCGCAAAAGCTGTCACTTTCCTGACTATTTTTACTACCTATAAAGGTTGATTACAGTCCACTTGCCAGGTGTGGTGCTTACTGCCACCCTGGTGATTCATTCTTACCGTTTAGTGACGATGCAGCCTTTGACCTACCTTGGCTCTGCCTTACTGCGCACGCTGCGCGATCATCTTCGCCCTCTGATCGCCTATCACCTCTTTTTTACCCTGCTCGCCTCAGCCTTACTGCTGCCAGCGATCACCTGGGTGACGCGTGGGCTGCTGGCCCAACTCAACCGCACCGTCGTCACCAATGATGAATTGATTGCTCTGCTCTTTAGCCCGCTGGGATTGATAGGCATGCTGATAGGGCTTGGGTTCGCTTTTCTGATTATTTACTGGCAGCAGGCAGGCATGCTGCAGGTAGCCGTCAGACCGCGCGATAACCATTACCGGCTCGCCCTTGAAGCACTCTGGCTGAGCACTCGTCGGCTGCACACCCTGGCGGGCCTTGTCATACTTCAAGTAGGCACACACTTATTATTGCTCGCGCCCTTTATGGCCGGCCTCACATGGCTTTACGACTTCTGGCTGAGCGACATAGACCCTTACTACCTTCAGCGTGTGCGCCCTCCTGCACTGTGGTACTTCATTGGCTGCGCCCTCCCCCTGATCATTGCCTGGATATGGGCGGCCTCATGGCTCTATCTGCGTTGGCTGCTCGCACTGCCCTTAGTGGCCCTGGAAAGTTGCAACCCCTGGCAAGCACTGAAGCGTAGCGTGAGCCTAACGCGCGGCTGGCGCCGTTCGATTGGTGCAGCGGTGTTGCTCTTGCTACTGATTATTATCAGCCTGCCGTTACTGACCACGTTGCTATTCGACCGGCTATTTACGCCCTTGCTGTGGTGGCTGCCTGAGCATAACGCCGTACTCATACCGGCGATGTTGGCGTACCTGTTGGGCTATGTGCTGATTACACTGACCATTACCTTTTTGGGTATTGCCACTAACGCCCTCCTTTCTGCCTGCTTGTACATGCAGCTGGCGCATCAAGAACCACGCCCAGCGGCCCCACCGGACGATACGAACGCAGGGCGCCTTGCCTGGGCGGTTGAGCTCAGTGTGCTTGTTTTTGCCGGCCTTCAAGCGTGGTGGATTCTGAATAGCTTCGAAATTCGTGACAACGTCGCAGTGATAGCCCACCGCGGGAGCTCCATGGTGGCTCCTGAAAACACCCTCTCTGCATTAGAGCAGTCACTTATTGATGGTGCTGACTATATCGAAATTGACGTACGCTTGAGCAGTGACCAGCAGGTAATGCTCTACCATGACCGCAGCATGGCACGGCTAACTGGCGACAGCCGTGAGTTTGGCGAGCTAACCAGAGACCAACTTAGCCAATTCGATGTGGGCAGTTGGTTTGGAGATGCGTTTCAAGGCGAGAACATTCCTGGCCTGGACGAAGCGCTCGAAAGAGTTCGCGGAAAAGCAGGGTTAATGATTGATATCAAGCCCTTGCCGGGTCAAGAGCAAGCGTTAGCCGATGCCGTTATTGATACCTTAAATACCGAGAGCGACATTCGATACCGCTGCTGGGCAACCCAACAAAGCGCCTTTGATGGTTATACCGCCTGCGGTTTCCCCAATACGCTGTTGGATATGCGGATGGCGACCATGTCGCCGTCTCTACTCGAGCATATTAATGCCCGGGCGCCAGAACTACGAGTTACTTTGTTGGCGCAGCTCATTCTGCCCGGCACACTCAATCGACGTGGCTTTGATGCACTCGGCCTACGCCATAACCGCATCACGGAAGGAGAAGTTCGCCTGGCACGGCTTTACGGCTACGAAATACACGCATGGACGGTTAATGATCGCGCCAGAATGTCGACGTTGATTGACCTAGGCGTCGATGCCATCATCACCGACTACCCAGATCGTTTAACAGAGCTTATTCAGATTCGCCGTGAGTTAAGTGACGGGGCGCTAATGCTAGTGAAACTGCGCAACTGGCTTCGTCAGTAGCGCTCCTAATCGCCCATCACCACACCCTCACGCCGTGGGTCAGCGCCACCAAACAGCGTACCATCGTTTAGCCGCCTAATGGCTTGTAGCCCGCTGGTCAACTCCCGTTCGCTAACCGTGTGGCCGCGCTCCCTTAGTGACTCAATAGTTTCCTCAGGAAAACGCCCCTCTTCGATGTAAACATCGCCGCCCAACGTAATGGCATGGGGAAGATTGAGTGCTTCCTGGGCACTCAGCCCCCAGTCACGCAGCGCGATTAGAGTGCGGGCCGTATAATGAATGATCGCCGCACCACCCGGCGAACCCAAGCTAGCCACTAGCTCACCGCTTTCTTGATCGAATACCAGCGTAGGGCTCATGCTAGAACGCGGGCGCTTGCCTGGCTCGACTCGGTTCGCCACCGGGTCGCCATCCACTTCAGGAGCAAATGAAAAATCGGTGAGCTCATTATTGAGCAAGAAACCACCCGCTAGGCCTGTTCCGCCATCCGAGAGAATGCGCGAACCGAACGCCTGCTCAATGGTGGTCGTCATGGCCACCGCATTGCCCTCCTCATCCACAATACTGATATGGCTAGTGCCATGCTCAGGCTGATCGGGCTGGCTGGCCCAACTAACGGCAAGCTCGCCGGGATTGCCCGGTTCAGCGCTGTCGCCCATGCTCATCTCTTTAATGAGCTCACTGCGTTGCTCAAGGTAGTCAGGGGCCAGCATCAATGACCAATCGCCCCCCGGTGCTTCGACAAAATCCGGGTCGGCGATATAACGACCGCGGTCAGCAAAAGCGAGCCGCGAGGCTTCCAGAAACTGGTGCAACCACCCGCTGCTTGGAGCGCCGTTATCTAACGGGGCTTCAAGCAGCGGCTGTTGGTCGAGCATGCCCAAGATCTGCATCACGGTGAGATGGCCCGACGAGGGAGGCGGAAAGCCGCATACTTCCCACTGCTGCCAAGGCGTACATAAAGGTTCGCGGTCAAGCGCCTCGTAGCCACGCATATCTTCAACCGACAAACTACCAGGCCGCTCAGGGTGATTCTGAACCCGCTCAACGATATCTTCCGCCACGGAACCTTCGTGCAAGGCAGCGCTGCCTTGGTTTGCTACGCGACGTAGTACCTCTGCCAAGGCCGGATTCTTGAGTATTTCGCCAACCGCGATAGCCTCTCCTTCGCTATCATAATAAAACTGGCTGGCTAACGGATCTTGGCGCAGAAACTCGTCACTCGTCAGGCTGGTATGCAACCGATTGCTGACAGCAAAGCCTTCTTCGGCCAGGGTAATAGCCGGTGTAAACAATTCTTCCCAGGCTAGCTCACCATGCTCTGCATGGGCTTTTTCAAGCATACGCAGCGTACCCGGCACACCGACAGAAAGGCCACTAACCACCGCGTCGTTAAACACAAGCGGCTCGCCATTCTCTAAAAACAGCTCGCCATTGACTCCCTGCGGTGCGGTTTCACGACCATCATAGGCGCGCACTTCGCTGCCATCGTAATGCATTAGAAAAGCACCACCACCGATACCGCTAGATTGAGGCTCTACCAAATTCAGTACCATTTGCACTGCAATGGCCGCATCAATAGCGTTACCACCGGCTTTCAATACTTGATAACCAGCATCGGTTGCGAGCGGGTTGGCTGCCGCCACCGCAAACGACTCAGCCTCCCAGCCTGGCTTCTCTTCATAGCCAGACTCGCTTTCAGGAGCAATGGAGGGTGTCTCGTAGCTAAACCCCCAACTATAAAGCGGCGTTACCAGCAGCACAGGTAGCGCAAACTTAGCTGATTTTGTGAACATTTCAGCGCTCTCCGCGACAAGTTAAATACAAAAACACACATAAAAGAGTAGTCTATAAAAACAGCAACGCCCGGCTCAATGTCCGGGCGCAAACTAAATGTTTTAGCAAACAAACTTATTCAATTTTTTGGCCTGCGAGCATAAACCACGTTTCCAGGACCGCATCGGGATTGAGCGATACGGAGTCGATCCCTTGTTCCATCAACCACTTCGCCAAATCGGGATGATCTGACGGCCCCTGGCCACAAATGCCGACGTATTTCCCCTTCGCTTTACACGCCTGAATCGCCATCGCAAGCAGCTTTTTAACCGCCCCATTACGCTCGTCGAACAGATGTGCAACGATGCCCGAATCCCGATCTAACCCCAATGTTAACTGTGTTAAATCGTTAGAGCCGATAGAGAACCCATCAAAGTACTCAAGGAACTCATCGGCTAGCAGGGCGTTAGCTGGCAGTTCGCACATCATAATCACTTTCAGGCCTGTCGGGCCGCCCCGTTCCAATCCGTTGGCGGCCAGCAGCTCTACCACCTCTCGCGCTTCGTCGGTGGTACGCACGAAGGGCACCATGATCTCGACATTCTCGAAACCCATCTCTTCACGCACCCGCTTCAGGGCACTGCATTCAAGCTCAAAGCAGGGCCGGAACGCTTCAGAAATGTAGCGCGACGCACCCCTAAAACCGAGCATCGGATTCTCTTCACCCGGCTCATAGAGCTTACCGCCAATCAGGTTTTCGTATTCGTTAGACTTAAAGTCTGACAGCCGCACGATCACACGCTGCGGGTGGAACGCGGCTGCCAGCGTCGAAATCCCCTCAACCAGTTTATCGACGTAAAAACTGACGGGGTCGGCATAACCGGCCGTCCGTAAATCGATCACCTGCTGCAAATCCACCGGCAGCGTGTCGTACTCCAACAGCGCTTTAGGGTGAACGCCGATCATGCGGTTAATAATAAATTCCAGACGCGCCAAGCCTACCCCCGCATGAGGCAGGCTGGCGAAGCCAAAGGCGCGATCAGGATTGCCCACATTCATCATGATCTTGAAGGGAATTTCCGGCATAGCGTCGACACTGGAGACTTTGCAGTCAAACTCCAGCAGCCCTTCGTAGACATTGCCGGTGTCGCCTTCTGCACACGAAACCGTAACGTCGATGCCCTCTTTGAGCTGAGTCGTTGCGTCGCCACACCCCACTACCGCGGGAATGCCCAATTCACGGGCAATAATGGCGGCATGGCAAGTGCGCCCGCCACGATTGGTGACGATGGCGGAAGCGCGTTTCATTATTGGCTCCCAATCCGGGTCAGTCATATCGGTGACCAGAATGTCGCCATCATGGATCTTGTCCATATCGTCAGGGCTGAGCACCACTTTAACGGTACCGCGGCCAATGCGCTGGCCAATTGCTCTGCCGGTGATTAATGTGCGGCCTTTTTCGCGCAGCTGGAAACGTTCAAGCTTGCCGCCTTCCTGCTGGGAGACGACCGTTTCAGGACGCGCCTGAACGATATACAGCTCACCATCATCGCCATCTAGCGCCCACTCAATATCCATGGGGCGCTGGTAGTGCTGCTCGATCGTCATGGCCTGACGAGCCAGCTCCATCACCTGTTGATCATTAATACAGAAGCGACCACGGTCTTGATGAGGCACATTGACGGTTTCAACGGATTTACCGGCGCTGGCATCCTGGCCATAAACCATCTTGATCAACTTGGAACCCAAGTTACGGCGCAGCACTGCCGGGCGGCCCGCCGCCAGGGTCGGTTTATGCACGTAGAACTCATCGGGATTGACTGCGCCCTGCACAACAGTTTCGCCCAAGCCCCAGGAGCCAGTAACGAAAACCGCATCGCGGAAGCCAGACTCGGTATCCAAGGTAAACATAACGCCCGACGCACCGATCTCAGAGCGCACCATTTTCTGCACACCGGCCGACAAAGCAACATTTTCATGGGCGTAGCCACGGTGGACGCGGTAGGAGATAGCGCGGTCGTTAAACAGCGAGGCAAATACTTCGTGCACGGCGCGCTTAATATTGTCGAAGCCGTCAATATTGAGAAAAGTTTCCTGCTGACCCGCGAAGGAAGCATCGGGTAAATCTTCAGCGGTAGCAGAGCTGCGTACAGCCACTTTTAACTGAGGATGCTGTTGCTGGAGCTGTCCGTAAGCGTCGCGAAGGGCTGTCTCAAAGCTAGGCGGCAACGGCGTATCAATAATCCATTGGCGAATAGTGCGGCCCGCCTCGGCGAGCGCTTTAACATCGTCCACATCCAAGCGCGCAAGCGTGGCATTAATGCGCTCGTTAAGGCCTTCGTGGGAGAGAAACTCGCGGTAGGCATGAGCGGTAGTGGCAAACCCGCCAGGCACCGTTACGCCAGCACCGGACAGATTGGAAATCATTTCACCTAGTGAGGCGTTTTTACCACCCACGCGTTCGACGTCTGACATGCCCAGTTGATCGAACCACAGAATGTACTCTTCCACGTAACCCCCTCGCTCATAGACATCGACACGATCACTAATATTGCCGTTTAGACGTAGGATCATGGATTATTGATTGAGACACCCTAGCACCGCGCTACTATATTCGCCATTGGTCTAATAGCGAAGGGAATGGAGGATTTTTACAACACGAAGGGTTTTTAGGTCATTTGTGTAGTCAGTCACTTTGCCCCTCCCTAGCCAGCACGCATAGCGAGTTGCTCTAGCAAACGGCTCAGCACACAATAGCGCAGTTACTTACCAGTGGATGTCACTATGAAACGTACGGCTTTTTTTATCTCTGATGGCACCGGGATCACAGCAGAAAGCTTAGGGCGCAGCCTGCTGGCCCAGTTCAGCGATGTTGAGATCGATATGCAAACCAAGCCTTATATCGATACGCTGGAAAAAGCTCAGGCACTAGCAGCCATTATCGAAGCGACAGCCAGCCGCGACGGTCATCGTCCGATCATCATTGATACCATCGTTGACCAACAAATTCGCAACGTCATTCGGCAAGCATCCGGCTTCAAGGTCGATATTTTTTCAACCTTCCTAGAGCCATTGGAACAGGAACTTAATACTCACTCTTCCTATAGCGTTGGGCGCACGCACTCAATTGGTAGCGATGACGTCTATATGGACCGGATTCACTCGGTGCACTTTGCGCTGGATAATGATGACGGAGCACGCACTCATCAATACGATAAAGCCGATATTATCCTGGTCGGCGTCTCACGCTGCGGCAAGACCCCTACCTCTCTCTATCTAGCACTCCAGTTTGGTATTCGAGCGGCCAACTATCCGCTGACGGAGGATGATTTAGACGAAGATGGCATGTTAAAACTGCCTAAGGCGCTCGCGCCCCACCGTCAAAAGCTGTTTGGGCTTACCATTGATGCGCGGCGTTTATCAGCGATACGCAATGAGCGGCGGCCGAATAGCCGTTACAGCTCCATTGATCAGTGTCTTCAAGAAGTTGGGCAAGCGGAGTCGCTTTATCGCACCATGCACATTCCCTTTATTGATGCGACGCGCTTCTCGGTAGAAGAGATCTCAACGCGGATGATTGCAGAAACGGGCTTAGCGAGGCGCTTTTCGCCCCGCTAACGATCCATTCTGCTGCTAACTTACATTCCTTTAGGGGCAAAAATTCCCGGCGCGTTTCGCCAGTAGCCTTTGTAATCCATCCCAAAACCAAACACATAACGGTCGGCGACTTCCAAGCTGCAGTAGTCGGCCTTTAAACCGGGCACCGCTTTGCGGTTATGCTGTTTATCCACCAGTACTGCTGTCGTGACACTGGCTGCCTGGGCTTCTTCGCAGTAAGCCAAAATGGCGGCTAGCGTGGCGCCTTCGTCCAAGATGTCGTCAACGATCACCACATGGCGCCCCGCCATCGGCACCTCAGGAGAGACACGCCAAAACAGCTCACCGCCGCGCAGCTCATTGCGGTATCGAGTGGCATGCAAGTAATCCACTTCAAGCGGAAAGCCCAGCCGGGTTAGCAAATGCCCTGTGGTGATTAAGCCGCCATTCATAACGCAGTAAAAGACCGGCAGCTTGTCGCCTAAATCTCGCGTGATCGCTTCCGCCATACGATCAAGTGCCCGCTCTACCTCTTGCTGAGAAATAAGGCAGTCGGCGTTATCCATCAATTCACGCATTGAGTCCAATGACTCTAAGGCTTTTTTATCCAACTTTGACATCTAAACTCCAGGCGGGTTAAAAGCTTCAATTACATCAGTCGTGTGAATTTACACAGCATTGGGTTTCGGTTTATCAGCCAATGCTTCCAACTTAGCGTGGGTACGACGCCATCTGCCCAACGCACTTAGGGCATCGATATCAGGCCGTGCACGGCTGTAGCGCAGTTTGGCGGGACGTTTGGTTTCAATACCCCGGCAGGCTTCAATCACCTCAAGTGCAGCGGCGCGATCATTGCATACCAGCAACATATCGCAACCAGCCGCTAGTGCTGCCTGGGCTCGCTGTTTGGGCCCACCCGCCTCGTGGGCGCCCGCCATACTTAAATCATCAGAAAAGATGCAGCCTTTGAAGCCCAACGATTCACGCAGCATGCCCAACCAATGAGGGGAAAACCCGGCAGGACGCGTATCGAAAGCACTGTAAATCACATGCGCAGGCATTACACCGTCTAACGGCGCGGCCAAATGGGCAAAGGGCACCAGGTCACGTTGTTTAATCACTTCTAGCGGGCGGTCATCCACCGGCAGCGCAACGTGAGAGTCTGCCGCAACTCCGCCGTGACCGGGGAAGTGCTTCCCGACAGCGGCCATACCAGCCTCATGGAGCCCTTGAATAAAGGCGCTGCCGAGCTGCGCCACATGCTGGGGATCGCGGCTAAAACTTCGGTCTCCAATAACACTTGAGATGCCGCTTTCGACATCCAGTACCGGAGCAAAGCTAAAATCCAAACCGCAGGCGGCCATTTCCATGCCCAATAGCCAGCCAGCATCTTTTGCGAGCGCAAGACCATCATCGGGGTTGGCGCTATAACATTCACCAATGCGAGCCATGGCAGGAAGACGCGTCATCCCTTCTTTAATACGCTGAACGCGGCCACCCTCTTGATCAACGGCAAGCAATAAGTCCGCACGCTCACGTCGAATATCGCTGCAGAGCTGGCGTACTTGGTAGCCGTTCTCGACATTGCGGGCAAACAGAATAACGCCCCCTACCACCGGTTCTAGCAGCAAGCGCTTTTCTGCGGCCGTTAATTTCGGGCCTTCAAGGTCGAGCATGACCGGGCCTAACGGTTGAGTCATCGTGATAGGTCCATTAAAAAAGAGGCGGTGATTCTAGACGATCGTCTAGCGGTGTCAAAACAGATTAGTCAAACGACTGACGACCGCCGTGCAGCCAAACGGGGGTACCTGGTAACGCTAACGAAAAGATATAGAGCAAATCACTATTGCGTAAACGAATACATCCGTGGGATGCAGCAACGCCCATGGGCTGATCAGGTGGCGTACCATGAAGATAAATATAGCGACGCTGTGAATCGACCTGTCCACCACGGTTCACGCCTTTTTCTAATCCGCATAGCCACAGGATGCGGGTCAAAATCCAATCCCGCTTCGGATATGCTTCAGCTAGCGCAGGAGAAAATTCCTCACCCGTCCAGCGACGACCACGGAATACCGCATTATCAGGCATCCCGCTGCCAATCGCGGCTCTTATATAGTGCCAACCATGGGGTGTTTTGCCACTACCATTGTGCTCACCAATGCCCGCGAGGCCAGACGATATCTCACACTCATGCAGCACCTTAGGCCCTCGCCAACAGCGTAGCTGCTGCTGTGTGGTATCGATTTCCAACCAGATGTCCTCTACAGGGGGAAGCTCAGCGAGCTTGGGCGTTCGCATATTTTCCTTCTTCAAGTGCTGGGGGCAACGGTGCATTCATGGCAGCCACCACTACTGGGCGCAACCGCCTAACCAAATCCCGCACGGTGACCTGCTCTTGATAATCCTTTTCAGCGATATCGCGCAGTGCATCAAGGCCTGAAAGCGTAAAAATCACCGTACCAAGCATAAAGTGTAGCCGCCAAAAGCGTTCCGCGTCAGGCAAGTCGGGCGTGGCTTGACGCACTAACTCGGTGAAGCGGGTAAACACATCACCATACTCTTGCTGAATATGACGCCTAAGATGCCCCTGCGCTTGGCTATAGGCAAGGCCCAGCAAGCGCATAAACACCTTTAAACTGTTGCGCTCGGCAGGCACAGCCAGCACGGTGGTCGCCATGGTTTCGAGTAGCGTTTCCAACGGAATAACGCGCCCTGCATGCTGGGCTTCAAGTTCATCAAGCGCAGTATGAAAACGCTGGGTGAACGGGTCCAGATAGCGTGAAAACACGGCCTGAATTAAGGCTTTTTTGGAACCAAAATGGTAATTCACCGCCGCTAAATTGACGCGCGCTTTGCTAGTGATGTTGCGCAGCGATGTTTCAGCAAAACCTCGCTCAGCAAACAGCACTTCCGCGGTGTCGAGTATTCGAGTTACCGTATCAGATTGAGCCATGCCGCTCTCCGGGGAAACGAGTGTTTAAAACATAGCAAAATACTATGCCATATCGCTGGTGGGCTCAACGCTTGATTTTCTGATGAAATATGGCTGTCTATATGAGTAGAAGCTTAGTTTAAAACGATTAGGAAAAATTCGGGGGCCTTTCTAGAGAGGGGGTTGACAAGACATGTACTGGACAGAGGAACATACTGTATACTTAACCACTTACCGATTAAGTCGACATTTAATTTGTTACTGTCTATTCACTATTTTTGGAGTCTGGTATGTCGCGTCCGCTAACCGCTCGCCAACAGCACGTATTTGATTTTATTGTTAAGACCATGGGCGAATTTGGCTACCCTCCGACCCGTGCTGAAATTGCGAAAGCACTGGGGTTCCGCTCACCTAACGCCGCGGAAGAGCACCTGCGCGCGCTTGAGCGTAAAGGCGCTATTCGCATTATTCGCAATACGTCACGCGGTATTCGCCTACCCAATCAAGAGCCCCAGGAGTTAGTAGACATCACCGCAAGCGCGTTACCCGCTGCCAATATTGAAGCCTCGCCTGCTGGCCTACCGGTGATTGGCGAAGTAGCCGCCGGGAGCCCTATCCTAGCTGCTGAGCATATTGACCGTTATTGCCCTCTGCCAGCCGAGTACTTCACTCCTAAAGCCGATTATTTGCTGCGTGTGCGAGGCCTTTCGATGAAGGATATCGGTATTTTAGAAGGTGATTTATTGGCAGTTCACCGTACCGAGCGGGTGCGCGATGGCCAGATTGTCGTTGCGCGCCTGGATGATGAAGTAACCGTTAAGCGCTTCAAACGTCAGGGCCACCAAGTAACGCTATTTGCGGAAAATGCAGACTTTGCGCCGATTGAAATCGATCTGCGTTCACAGTCACTCGACATCGAAGGTGTCGGCGTTGGCGTCATTCGTGGCGGTAATGGCCAAGCACTGGGCTAACCACCGTCATTACTGCATGTCGATATAGCGGTGGTCATTAAAGGTGGCCACCCAGTTAGGATGATAGACCAGCAGAATACTCAGCAGCATCCCGGTAATAAACGCCTCTGAAGGCATTAGTAGAGGTAAGAAGCGTGCATACTCCTGGGCAAGATAGATAGCGTTAGGGTCTGTGCCTGCCACGATAATCAGCAGCACGGCAGCCAGCCCTGCCCCTAATGTTGCCAACGCCGCCCCAAAAAACCCACAGGCAAATAAAAACACCATCAGGTTATCCGGCAGGCGGCGATCTACCAGCCGCCACACTGTGCCAATAATGGCAGCCGGAACAATGCCCGTTACCAGTACATTCGCCCCCAGTAGCGTCCACTCATTGCGGCCGATAATTACCATTGCCACATTAATGAGTATATTGCTGATCAGCGCTAATGGCGCTTTAAACACGAGTGTCATCAATACCGTAAAGACGAGATGCAGCGTTAGCCAGTCGACCGCCTGAGCGCGTAGCTGCCACATCAGCGCCACTGCCAGCGTTGCGCCTAACCAACGGTGCTGAAGAGCAGCGTCTTCCAGTAGCACTTGCCAGGGCCGCCGCCAAAGAGCCCACACCACTACGCCTAACGAGAGTAGCGAGGTGAATATCAGCGCCCAGGGCGCCAGTACACTTTGTGCGAACGACATAGCGGCTTCTCACATTATCGAGCGTTAGCTAAACACCACGGTCTTGTTGCCATGCACTAAAACCCGATCCTCAAGATGCCAGCGTAAACCGCGTGCGAGAACGGCTTTTTCAACATCACGCCCAAAGCGGACTAGATCGGTTGGGGTATGGCAGTGGCTAACGCGATGAATATCCTGTTCGATAATCGGGCCCGCGTCGAGTTCCTCGGTAACATAGTGGCAGGTGGCGCCAATCAGCTTCACTCCGCGCTGATATGCCTGGTGGTAGGGCTTCGCCCCAGCGAAAGAGGGTAAAAAACTGTGATGAATATTAATCACCCGCCCTGCATAGCGTGCGCACAGGTCAGGCGGCAGAATTTGCATATAACGCGCCAGCACGACGCAATCAGCACGTGCACTATCGATTTCTGCTTGCACCTTGGCAAATGACACTTGCTTGTTATCGGGGTCGACTGGCACATAGTGATAAGGAATGCCGTACCATTCGGTCAATGAACGCATATCGTCATGGTTGGAAATGACGCCAACAATATCGCAATCCAACTCACCCGCCTGCCAGCGATAAAGCAAATCTACCAAGCAGTGTGACTCTCTAGAGACCATCAATACCACCCGGCGGCGCTGCTGCGTATCCACCAATGACCACTGCATATCGAATTCGATTGCCACCGGCTCGAACGCTGAACGTAGCGCTTCTACCGACATCCCCACTGAATCCGCCAAGATTTCGTAACGCATAAAAAAACAGCCCGTTTCTAAATCAGAATGCTGGCTGGCTTCAGTGATAGACCCCCCTTGCTTAGCAATAAAGCTTGATACTCGGGCCACAATACCTACCCGATCAGGGCAGGACACAACTAAACGATAATAATGGGACATGTGAGCGACTCTTGACCTATTTCTAAGGTAATTATGACAAACCAACGGCTTAGGTTGCATAGTGTATCGGAAGGCCAAGGATGATTGTTAGCCGCCCCTGCCTTCCCGTATAGTTGAGTCACTACTTTTTAGGCTTTTCATAACTGATGCACTCTTCACGCGTTCAAATTCGTCCCCGTCGTCGTCCTCCGCTGCGCATGTTGCCGCTGGGGGGATGCGGTGAGATTGGCATGAATCTAACGCTCTACGGCTACGATGATCACTGGATTGTCGTCGACTGCGGCATGATGATTCGCCAGGATCTCCCCAACTCACCGCTACAAGTGCCTAATTTTGATACACCAAAAGCATTAGGGATAGCCCCGAAAGCACTATTTATTACCCACGGCCATGAAGACCACATTGGCGCCGTCGCTTGGCTCTGGCCGATGTGGAATTGTCCTATTTATGCCACGCCATTAGCCGCGGGGCTGTTACGCCTTAAATTTGCTGAACATCAACTTAGCAGCGCTGCGATTCATGTCATCGAACCAGGTGAGGCACTTGAAAGCGGGCCGTTTACGCTGCGCTACTTGTCGTTGACGCATTCAATACCCGAAAGCTGTGCCATTATGATGATGGCTGGTGGTTATCGCGTTTTACATACTGGTGACTGGAAACTTGATCCTGAGCCGCTTATCGGTTCACCGGTAAGCGCGGCGCAGTTTAGAGCGCTGGCCCCGGTCGATTTAGTTGTCGGCGATTCCACCAACGCCCCCATGCCAGGCCACTCCGGCAGCGAGGGTGATGTGGCGAGAGCATTGGTAAAAACCCTCGCCAACTGTCAGGGCCGTGTGGTGGTCTCTTGCTTTGCCAGTAACCTTGCGCGGGTATTAGCTATCGGGCGCGCAGCGCATCAGTGTGGCCGTCGCATCAGCTTAATGGGGCGCTCAATGGAGCGAATGGTTAGCGTTGCGCGTGGGCTTGGCTATATGGATGACTTACCGCCGCTGGTACCCAATCACGACCTGGGGTACCTCCCCCCGGATGAAGTGGTCATTATCGCCACCGGCAGCCAGGGTGAGGCCCGTGCCGCGCTTCAGCGCCTTGCTCAGGGCCGCCACCCCTTTGTGGATCTTCAGCCCGGCGATAATGTCATTTTCTCGGCTAAAGCCATTCCAGGCAACGAACGCCCTATTGAACAGCTAAAAAAACGTTTAGCGCAGTTAGGTGTTCGTATTTACGACGAAATCAACCATCCCGAGTTACATGCTACTGGGCACCCCGCTCATGATGAGTTAATCAAACTCTATCAATGGATTAAGCCGAAGCACCTGATGCCTGTCCACGGCGAAGCAAGGCATCAGCAGGCGCATCAGGCAATTGCCCGTCAATTAGAGATCAGTGCGCCGTTGTCGCCAGTTAATGGCGATTTAATCAGCTTTGATAACCAAGGGCTGCGCTGCGAGGCACGCTATCCCCAGCCGCCCTGCATCGTCAGCCAAAACAGCGTGGTTCCTCACCCAGGGTTGGAAGTAAAAGACGCCAGTACGGCACGTCGTGGCAGTTTGTACCTAGCACTGCCGGTGACCGCGACTGATACGGGCTGGGCGCGCATTGGACGTTTGATGCTGGATGCGACGGGTGCCAGCCCGCTGGATGAAGATAGCTTTAGTGATTGGCTGGATGATCAGCTTGATGAGATTGCCGCCGACACACTGGCCGACCTTCGCCAAGCATTGCAGCCTCGCTTGGTACACTGGCTGGCGGAGCATATGCAGCACCTGCCCGATGTGCATCTTCAAATTATGGCCGCCGAAATGCCAGAAGCCCTTACCCTGGAAAATGCTGCCAATCGTTAGTGGTGCATCATTGCGGAGTAGCAAGACGTGGCAAACTCACTCCCAGCGTGCCGCGTCTTGTTGGTCAGAGTGGCGTTCTTTGACCCAATATTCTCCCCGAGTGGAGTGCTCTTTCTTCCAAAAAGGCGCCTGGGTTTTTAAAAAATCCATAATAAAATCGCAGGCTTCAAATGCCTCTCGGCGGTGAGCACTAGCTACAAGCACCCGCACGATGGGGTCGCCAGGGCCCAGATAACCAACGCGATGAATTATCCGCACCGCTTGTAGCGACCAACGCTGCCACGCCTGCTCGCCAATCTCCGTTAGCGTGCGCTCGGTCATACCGGGGTAATGCTCCAGTGTTAACCCCGTAACATCGGGCGTCTCGTTGAAATCACGCACCAGTCCGGTAAAGCTCACCACCGCGCCAATATCGCTGCGCCCGACTAATGCATCGCTATAGCCGTAGTCCATCGAGAATGGCGCTGCTTGAACCGCTACTTTAATATCCAACGTTAACCCCCTGTGACCGGTGGGAAAAACGCCACTTCGTCATCATCGGTCACTAGCGCATCATCGTTTGCCATTACCTGATTAATGGCACATAACGTGCGCTGATCAGTAAGCAGTTTAAACCGATCATCGCGCTCGGCCAGCGCTGCCTTTAAACCACTGATATCGCGGCTAGCAAGCTGGTCCAGCCCAACAGTCGCCTCGCTTTCTCCTACCCGCTCGCGCAGTTCAGCCAGAAATTTAACCCGCACGCAGGGGGAAGGACAGCGCTCACCCAGGCTTACTTCTCCTGAGGTGCCTTCGCCCGTCACGATAGGCGACTGCCTATTCACACGCTGATAATCCCCGCGTTGGCCGCCCTGCTTGCTGTCGAGCTGGATCGCTTCAATATGCATGCCCTTATCGACCGCTTTGCACATATCGTAGAGGGTTAAGCAGGCGACTGAAACGGCTGTAAGCGCCTCCATCTCAACACCGGTGCGACCATTTAAACGACACAGCGACGTTACATGCACACAGGACTCGGCCATGTCGATCTCGAATTCAACCGACACCTTTGATAGCGCCAATGCATGGCAGAGTGGAATCAATTCATGAGTGCGTTTTGCAGCCTGAATGCCCGCGATACGGGCGGTGGCGAGGACATCTCCTTTCGGCAATCCCCCTTCGCTGAGCAATGTCAGCGTTTCAGGCAGCATTACAATGCGCCCCGAGGCGACGGCTTCGCGGCGCGTTTCTTGTTTATCGCCGACATCCACCATGTTGGCTTCGCCCCGGGTATTGAGGTGGGTTAGATGCATGCTGGTCACCTTTCCTTTTTTGAAGCCACAGTTTGGTTTTTTGCGTTTATCCAGGTCACTATCCAGCGCGCGATTGCGTCGCTGTCATCAAGATTTAACTGCGCTACGCAAGAAGTTAAATCAATTGGCGATGGCGCGCTTAATGCAACCGCCTCGACCCATGGGTCGGTCAAAATTGCCGAGTCCCCTACGCCATCGCGATAAAGCACCAGCTTAGGGATCGGCCAAGCTTTAAAGCCTTCGACAATCACTAGGTCGGGATGGTGCGGCACCATCATGGTTATTAAGCTGGCTAAATCGGGTTCTTCCTGGTCGGGCGTTTCCTGCATCAGCGCAAATCGTTGCCGTGAAGCGACTAGAACAGGGGCCGCGCCCGCACTACGCAGTTTATAGCTATCCTTTCCAGGCTGGTCGACTTCAAACGAGTGATGAGCATGCTTAATCACGGCTACTTTCAAACCATACGCAGCTAATAGAGGCAGCAGCTTCTCTAACAGTGTCGTTTTGCCGGTACCGCTCCAGGCAGCAATCCCTAGAATGGGGAAGGATGCGGTTAGTTCGTTACTCATACAGCCTACCCCCCTACTTGCCATTCATACGATGCTTACAGCGTTAAAGTGGATGACTTTACTCGCCCTCTTGCGCCTTGGGTAATAGCCAGTTCAACGCAATACCTACCAGTGCAGCCAAGCTCACGCCTTGCAGGGTAAATTGACCGCTCCCGAACTGCATACCACCTATTCCGAATACCAGTATGAGCGAGACCACTACTAAGTTGCGAGGTGCCGTCAGCGACTGCCCTGCTCGCACTAGCGTGTTCATACCAACGACCGCAATAGAACCAAACAGCAATGTCATAATCCCCCCCATGACCGGGCCGGGTATAGTCTGCAGCAGCGCACCAAGCTTAGACACAAACGCCAGCACAATGGCAAAAATCGCAGCAACAATCATGTACTTGGGGTTAAATGCCCGAGTCAGCGTTACCGCCCCCGTGACTTCCGAGTAGGTTGTATTCGGGGGGCCGCCAAATAGCGCTGCCACACTGGTCGCCAACCCATCGCCTAACAGGGTGCGATGCAGGCCGGGTTTTTCCAAATAGTTTTTGCGGGTCACTGAGCCAATAGCAACCATGTCACCAATGTGCTCTACCGTCGGGGCGATAGCGACCGGGATCATAAATAGAATAGCGGCCCAGTGAAAACTGGGTGCGGTAAAGCTGGGCACCGAAAACCACGCCGCTTCGCGTACCGGGGTAAAATCTACTAATCCCATTAACAACGCCAAGCAATAACCCGTGACGATACCCCCCATAATCGGCACTAGGCGGAGCAGGCCGCGGCCAAAAACGGCCAGCAACAAAGTCACCAACAAGCTGGTCATTGAGAGAAAAATGGCCGGACCATAGCCGATGTTGTCACTGGTTTCACCGGTTGCCATGCTGACTGCCACAGGCGCCAGCGCCAAGCCAATGACCATGATTACCGGCCCGACCACAACGGCAGGGAGTAAGCGGTGCAGCCAAGCGGTACCTTTTAATCGCACCGCTTGTGAGATCGCGACATATACCAGCCCTGAGGCCATCAGACCGCCCATCGTGGCCGGCACACCGAAGCTTGCTACCGCCCCCTGAATAGGCGCGATAAAAGCAAACGAAGAGGCCAAAAAAACGGGCACACTTTGCTTCGTCACTGCATGAAATATCAACGTGCCAGCCCCAGCAGTAAACAGTGCGACACTCGGGTCAAGTCCGGTTAAAAGCGGTACTAATACCAAGGCACCAAAAGCCACAAACAGCATTTGTGCACCGGTTAATACTACTTTTGGCCACGACTCTGCCTGGCTGGTAGCTTCACGCATTAGAGAATTCCTAGTGATTATTAGAGAGTAGATATGCAAAAAAATGCCCCTAACGCGAAGCGTGAGGGGCTAATTTAAAAAAGGCGCTTAGCGCGTTCCGAAAATCTTATCGCCTGCGTCACCTAGTCCAGGGACGATATAGCCATTTTCATCGAGTCGCTCATCGACCGAAGCAGTGTAAATTTCGATGTCGGGATATGCTTCCTGCACCCGTTTGATGCCTTCAGGGGCAGCGACAAGCACAATCACCTTCATATGCACACAGCCACGCTCACGCAGCATGTCCAACGTAGCCACCATTGAACCACCGGTGGCCAGCATAGGGTCAATCACGATTGCCATACGCTCTTCGATATCGTTAGCGAATTTGGCGAAATACGGTACTGGCTCAAGCGTCTTTTCATCGCGGTAAAGACCAACAACACTGACTCGAGCACTGGGAATTAAGTCTGTTACACCTTCTAACATACCCAAGCCTGCGCGCAAAATCGGTACCACGGTAACTTTTTTACCCTTAAGCCGTCGTGTTGCAATCGGCTCGCCGTTCCATCCTTGGATTTCGTGATCTTCCAGCTCAAGACCTTTGGTTGCTTCATAGGTCAATAGCTTAGCGACTTCACCTGCCAGCTCACGAAAGCTCTTAGTGCTCAGATCAACTTCGCGCATCAGTCCCAGCTTATGTTGAACAAGCGGATGGTTAATGGCGTAAACACTCATGGGACTTCCTCACAGCTGGGGATTCAAAATGACAATCTGGGTATGTCACTAGACGCAAAATTGCGCACATTCTACCCGCAACCTAATAGGAGGTTAAGGGGTTTCCGGCAATTGCCAGTCGATAGGCGTGCGCCCCTGCGCTTGCAGGAATTGATTTGCTTGCGAAAAGTGCCGGGTGCCAAAAAACCCTCGATGCGCAGAGAGCGGCGACGGGTGCGGGGCTTCAAGCACCAAATGGCGACTCTGGTCAATTAATGCTTTCTTCTGGCGCGCCTGACTTCCCCATAACAAAAACACACATGGCGACGCATGCTGGCTAACGGCTTCAATGGCGCGGTCAGTGAATACCTCCCACCCCTTGCCGCGATGAGAACCAGCATTCCCTTGTTCAACCGTTAACGAGGTGTTTAATAACAGGACGCCCTGCTTGGCCCAACTATCCAAGTTGCCATGCTGCACCGGTTTAAAGCCGACATCGCTGGCCAACTCTTTGTAGATGTTAGCTAGCGAAGGCGGCACCTGTACACCGGGCCGTACGGAGAAACTCAAGCCATGAGCTTGGTTGGGGCCGTGGTAAGGATCTTGCCCCAAGATAACGACTTTCACTTCATGCAGAGGGGTTAACTCAAAGGCGCGAAACCATTGCGCTGAGTGGGGGTAAATGGTTTTTTTAGCCGCCTTCTGCTGCGCCAAAAACTCCTTTAGTGCGAGCATATAGTCAGCCTTAAACTCATCACCCAGCCACTGACTCCAATCGTCAGGAAGTGGATTGGCCATCATTACCTCTTCATTTGATCGACGAGTGGTTCAACGTAAGCAACACCCATATCCCAAGGAAACTGGATCCAGCACTGCTGCGCTACTTCCGTTAGGTATTGATCCACCAATGGACGACCGTCCGGTTTGGCATAAATGGTCACAAAGTGTGCCTTAGGCAACATTTTGCGTACTGCGCGTGCAGTTTTGCCAGTATCGACTAAATCATCGACGAGTAGCCAGCCATCACCGTCATGGTCGACACCCTTCATAATATCCAGGCCACCCTGATCCATATGGTCGTAGCTCTTAATACACACCGTATCGATCAGACGAATATTAAGCTCACGGGCGATTAGTGCGGCCGGAATTAAACCGCCACGGGTAATCGCCACAATGCCCTTAAAATCACGCTCGATCATCTGATGACAAAGCGTACGCACATCACGGTGAAGCTGATCCCAGGAGACAGTGAAGTGTTGGTGATAACGATCGCTGCTCATTGGGGGCTACTCGTCTTCGTTGAAGGAACAAACTGCGAATACGCTGTAACCCGCATCGCGAATTTTTTGTGACCCACCCAGTTCGGGAAGATCAATAATCGTAGCCGTTTCCACTACGTGACCACCGCTGCGCTGGATAAGGTTAGCCGCTGCCAGCATAGTGCCACCGGTGGCGATCAAATCATCCATCAGCAGAATACGGTCATCTTTCTGGAAAGCATCGGAGTGCAGCTCAACTTCCGAATGACCGTACTCCAGCGTATAAGTCTCGCTGATGGTTTTAAACGGTAGCTTGCCCTTCTTACGCACCGGCACAAAGCTACACCCCAACTCATAAGCGAGCGGTGCGCCAATAATGAAACCGCGCGCATCGATTGCCGCGATAGCATCCAGGTTCATTTCCTGATAGCGATGTACGAAGCTATCAATCAGCTTGCGAAAGGCCGCGCTATTTTGTAGCAAAGGAGTGATGTCGCGAAAATTCACGCCTTTCTCAGGCCAATCTGGAACCGTGCGAATAACGGACTTAATGTAGTCGCCGTAGATGCTCATCGCGTCTCTCATTGAGTAGTAAAATTAAGTAGTTAGAAAGCGGAAAAGGCCGATCAAACCAAGAAGAGATACCTTACCGCAAACAGGAGCGCCAAAATAATAACGGCCGGATTCAAGTCGCTAAAACGGCCTGATAACGTTTTGATCGCTACGTAGCTGATGAAACCGAGTGCAATTCCTTCGGCAATCGAGAACGTCAGCGGCATTGCCAAAGCAGCAATCAGTACCGGCGCAGCATCCGTTGGATCTTCCCAATTAGCATGCGCCAAGCTACCCGTCATTAATACCGCTACATACAGCAGCGCACCAGCGGTAGCGTAGGCCGGAATGGAGCCCGCCAACGGTGCGAAGAACAGGCTGATCAGGAATAGGCCGCCCACGACTACCGCCGTCAAACCAGTCCGGCCACCGGATGCGATGCCCGCTGTTGATTCAATATAGCTAGTGGTAGTGGAAGTACCCAATGCAGCACCCGCCATAGACGCGGCACTGTCAGCCATCATGGCACGGCCAAGGCGCGGCAGCTTGCCATCTTTATCCAGTAGTTTGCCCCGATGAGCAACGCCCACCAACGTGCCCGAGGTGTCAAACAAATCAACAAACAAGAAGGCAAAAATGACGCTGAGCATCGCTACATCTAGCGCGCCCATTAAATCCATCGCCATAAATGTAGGCGCAATCGAGGGAGGCATCGACATTAGACCGCCGTACTCATTATGGCCCAGCACCATGGCAATCACTGTCACGCCCAAAATACCGATCATGACCGCACCGGTGACGCGCAGGTAAGAAAGCGCGGTAATCACAAAGAAGCCTAACAGCGCATATAAGGCGGGCGGCTGAGATAGATCACCTAAAGAAACAAAGGTAGCGGGATTAGCAACCACAATACCGGCATTTTTCAGCGCAATCATCGCCAAGAAAAGACCGATACCAGCAGCGATCCCGAGTCGCAATGTCATGGGAATAGAGTTAATAATCCATTCACGAATTCTAAAAATGCTTAACAGGAAGAAAGAGAGACCAGAGAAGAAGACGGCGCCGAGTGCCGCTTCCCATGTATACCCCATACCCAATACAACACCGTAGGTGAAAAAGGCATTCAACCCCATGCCTGGTGCTTGGGCGATTGGATAATTGGCCCATAGGCCCATCACGAAACAGCCAATCGCTGCGGCTATGCACGTCGCCACAAATACCGCACCGTAGTCCATGCCCGCTTCAGACAGGATGCTCGGGTTAACAAAAATAATGTAGGCCATCGTCAGGAACGTAGTGATCCCGGCGATAACTTCTGTTTTCACATTAGTTTTGTGCTCAGTGAGCTTGAAATAACTATCCAGAAGTTTCATGAATTTTCTTATCCTTAGCGATAACGCAGCACGCGCACGCGTTCTGGTGCTGAGAAAAGCCGCACATACTACCGAAACGCTCACCGTGATGCGAGCGCTTCAGCATGGCGACCCATGTAAGCGAGAGCAGCCCCGCCGCTGTATACAAAGCAATCTTCAGGCCACAACCTAACCGATCGGTCAATTCAATGGCGGATTAAGCTAAAGAGGGTTGCTGCGCCCGTTTTTTTGAGAGAGCACGCGCTCTACCGTTTCAACGATCACCTGGGTTTGCGGATCAATTTCAATATTGACTTGATCCCCCGGCGCTCGATCCTGAAGCGTAGTGCGCGATAAGGTTTCAGGGATTAAATTGACGCTAAACTCTACGCTTCCGCTACCGCTTTGACGTACATCACCGATAGTCAAACTGATACCGTCCACCCCGATATAGCCTTTCTCGAACACAAATCGGCCAAGCCTTTCCGGCAGGGAAAACCATAATCGACGGTTATTGGGCGCTTCTTCAATAGCCACTACCTCTGCCATGGAAATGATGTGCCCCGACATAGAGTGCCCACCAATCTCATCGCCAAAACGCGCCGCACGCTCTATATTGACGCATTGCCCTGGCACAATTGCACCAAGATTAGTCAATCTCAGCGTTTCACGCATCAAATCAAAACTAACGCTATCACCATCGATGGCCGTCACCGTTAAGCAAACGCCGTTATGAGCAACAGATGCACCAATCTCAAGCCCCTCGCGCATGGCTGGCGGCATTTCCACAACATGTACGCGAAAATCATCCAGCTCACGCACCGCTACTACCTTGGCGACCCCTTGCACAATGCCCGTAAACATATGGCTCATTCTCCTAATGGGTAAAAACTAAGTATTAAAAAACTAAGTATTAAAAGCGGGGAGGTAAAAATAACCAAAATCATGGGCACAAGCTTACTACTGGCGCCCCCTATGTGTGCACTCTTATGGTGATTTCCATAAGAGCATGAAACGTGAGGCCCTCTATTCTACGTCACTCGTTTTTATAGGGTCTTGCGTAAGCGTGTTTTTCTCTCATCGAACACGCCCCTCTAAGCCTGTCGACAGCTCTAAAAACCTAAACACTCTTTTCTAATAGAATAAAAGACTATTGTAAGCTCCTAAAACATAAAATCAGACGGCTATAATTGACAAAACACCTACCTATCTCTAAGCTTTTGCCGCAAATGTAATGACGCCGATTTGTACCCAGATTGCGGGCGTCCACCAAGTTTCTAACTCGGTGAAGTGCAGCTAAAAGGGTGTGTCCAGCGTTGATGGCCGCCCATTAGGGTGGCCTTTTTTGTTTCTCATTCGCTGCAGGCCCGCCCTATACTGACCCGCCCAATGCTTGCACCCCGCACTCCGTCTTCGGCCTACCGTTAAGGCAGACGCTATGATTGAACTTAGCAACGTCAGTAAAACCTATTTCAGCAACAACAAAGGCAACGGCTCCAATGCCATCCATGCGCTTAAAGAAGCCAACCTCATCGTGCCCAAAGGCACCATTCACGGCGTCATTGGCCTGTCTGGCGCGGGGAAATCGACACTAATTCGCTGCGTTAATCTGCTAGAGCGCCCCACTAGTGGCACCGTGACAGTGGATGGCCAGGAAATGACGAGCCTGAGTAACGCAGCCCTTAACCAGGCACGTCACCGCATCGGTATGATTTTTCAGCACTTCAATCTGCTAACCACGCGCTCGGTCTTCGATAATGTTGCCCTACCGCTTGAGCTGATGGGACAAAAACGTCATACCGTTCGCGAACGTGTTATTCCACTGCTGGAAATGGTTGGCCTGGCAGATAAAGCGGATCAGTATCCCGCCCAGCTTTCAGGCGGCCAGAAACAGCGCGTCGCGATTGCTCGGGCACTGGCCAGCAAGCCGCAGGTATTACTGTGCGATGAGGCCACCTCCGCGTTAGATCCACAGACCACCAGCTCTATATTAGAACTGCTGCGTGACATTAATCATCAACTGGGGATCACCATTCTACTGATCACCCACGAGATGGAAGTGGTGAAATCGATCTGCCACCGCGTCAGCCTGATTTCAGACGGCGAATTGGTGGAGGATTCCGAAGTCGGCGACTTCTTCACCGCCCCTCGCACCCAGCTTGGCCGTGAGTTTCTCAATGACTTTCTTCAGCTAACGCCGCCTAAAGAGCTGATAGAAAGACTCGTTGATACCCCTGGCGATAATACACATCCGGTGGTACGCCTAACGTTTTCTGGCGACGCGGTTTCCACACCGCTGATTTCACGCCTGGCTCGCGAGTGCGGGGTCGATGTCAGCATTTTGCAAGCCAAGGTAGAGTCGATCCAGGAACGCACACTGGGCCTGATGATCGCTGAGCTGCTGGGCACGCCGACGCAAACTCAGCAAGCCATGACCTATCTTGAATCTCATCAACTACAGGTAGAGGTACTCGGCCATGTCCAGCGCAATGATTGATCTTATTTTACAGGCCACGCTGGATACCCTTTATATGGTGGCCGTCTCAGGGCTTATTTCTACCCTAGTGGGCCTACCGCTTGGCGTGATGCTGTATGTCACTCGCCCACGCCAAATATTGGCGAAGCCGGTGCTCAATCAATTGCTGAGCATTATTACCAACATTGGCCGCTCTATTCCGTTCATTATTTTGATGGTGGCCATCATCCCTTTTACGCGCATGTTGGTAGGTACCTCAATTGGTATTAACGCCGCGTCAGTGCCGCTTACTATTGCTGCCATTCCGTTTGTTGCTCGGCTGGTAGAAGCAGCGCTGAATGAGATTTCGCCAGGATTAATTGAAGCCGCCCAAGCCATGGGGGCAACGCCGTGGCAGATCATTTGCAAAGTACTGATCCCAGAAGCCCGTGGCGGAATCATGACTGGCTTAACGATTACCGCCGTCACGCTGGTCAGTTACTCCGCCATGGCGGGTGCCGTCGGCGGCGGCGGCCTAGGCGACTTGGGCATTCGCTACGGCTACAACCGCTTCAACCCCACCATCATGCTGATTACGGTAGTGATTCTGGTTGTTATGGTGCAAGGCTTCCAAAGCCTGGGTGACTACTTGGTGCGCAAGAGTGATCGTAAATAAAAGCGCCCAACGGAATAATCCAATATAACCAAAACGCATTAGACAACTGCTTCTTATTACCGCATCATTGAACCATTACGTACAACGTTACTGGAGAGACCTCATGCAAAAACTCATTATTGGTAGTCTTACCGCCTTAGCCCTTGCGGTTAACGTCGCTAACGCTGAAACGCGCAGCATCAAGATGGGTACCGTTGCCGGCCCTGAAACGGAAGTAATGGAAGTGGCAGCGCGCATTGCCAAAGAAGAGTATGATCTGGATGTCGAAATCATTGAGTTCACTGATTACGTCACGCCCAATGCTGCTCTGGCCGACGGCAGCCTGGATGCCAACGCCTACCAGCACGAGCCCTACTTGCAGTCGATGGTAGAAGATCGCGGCTATGACCTGGCAATTGCGGGTTATACCTTCGTTTACCCAATCGGCGCTTACTCAGAAAAATACGACAGCATCGACGATCTACCTGACGGTGCGCAAATCGCGCTGCCCAACGATCCTTCTAATGAGGGCCGCGCGTTGATCCTGATGCACAACGAAGGGCTGATCACCCTTAACGACCCAGAGTTTCTGGAATCAACACCTATTGATATCGCTGAAAACCCCCGTGACTTCCGTTTCCGCGAAATTGAGGCGGCCCAGCTTCCTCGCGTACTGCCTGATGTCGATATGGCGTTCATCAATAATACCTTCGCGCAGCCTGCTGGCCTGAGCCTGGATGACGCCTTGATTAAAGAAGGCCCTGAATCTCCGTATGTTAACTTGATCGCCGTACGTGGCGGTGACGAAGAGCGCGAAGAGATTCGCCAACTGGTCGACGCCTATCAGCGTGATGAAGTGATTGAAAAAGCGGAAGAGCTATTTAAAGGTGCTGCGGTACCTGGCTGGACCGAGTAAAACCGCGAATTAGTAATCAATAGATGACATCAGGCCGGCACGCATAGGTATCTCCTATGCAAAAAGTGCCGGCCTGTTGCGTTAGTAGCAAGAGAGGCTTCATGCAAAACAGCGTTGACTACCCACTTCTTAATCGCCAGCTCGAAGCGCTGCTTGATACGCGCGACTGGCTCACCAACAGCGCCCAAACGTGTGCTTTTATTCAGCAGCAGCTTAGCGACCTTAACTGGGTCGGCTTTTATCTCCAGCGCCAGCCTGACGTCTTGGGCCTGGGCCCGTTCCAAGGGCAGCCTGCCTGCCACCCGATCCCATTCAGCAAAGGCGTATGCGGTGCCGCTGCACGCCAGCAAATCACTCAGCGAGTCGACGATGTGCATGCGGTGGCTGACCATATTGCCTGCGACGCCAACTCACGCTCCGAGTTGGTAGTGCCCATTGTAGTCAACGGCACCCTTTGGGGGGTTCTTGACCTGGATAGCCCTCGCCATGCGCGCTTTACCTCACAAGACCAAGCAGGCATTGAAGCGCTAGTCGCCACCTTTATACGTCAGACAGAGCTGCCCGACTTAATTGAACGCTAACAACGCCCATACAAAAGCACCCCGAGCAATAAATGCCGGGGTGCTTTTGATAATAGCTGGTAGGACCAGGCGGATTTGAACCGCCGACCTCCACGATGTCAACGTGGCGCTCTAACCAACTGAGCTATGGTCCTAGAAATTGGGGCTGGCTAGCGAATGGTAGGACCAGGCGGATTTGAACCGCCGACCTCCACGATGTCAACGTGGCGCTCTAACCAACTGAGCTATGGTCCTATTGCGCGCTGAAACAGATGGCGCTAGCTAAGCAACGGATGCGTATTTTACGCTTTCATCACTGAATTGCAAGCTATTTTACACCACGAGCGAATGCACCCTGAGCCGCTCAACGGGATATAGATCGTCATTTATAGCGCATTTCTATCTTTATAATCCTTATACCGCTAGGCTGGGTATTTTAATATTCTTGATATTCATTAAGGGTGATAGACCATGCTGGGTATTTTGCTAGGAAGCATAGCCATCGTGTTATTAATAGCGACACTGATGGCGCGCATAGAATTACATTGGTGGTGGGTTCGCAGTTTTGAGTTTCCACGCCTACAGATTATTAGCCTAGCGTTAGTCACCTTCATTGCAACGGCAATACTGGTCGAGGCTGGCCCATGGCAATGGGTAGCACTACTTGCGTCAGGCATCACTTTTCTGATCCAAGGCTACTACATTATGCCTTTTACTCGCCTATGGCCTATACAGGTTAAAACAGCAAAAAGTAACGACGAAGATAAAACCATTACCCTGCTGATTGCTAACGTGCTGACGCCTAATCGGCAAGTTCAACCGTTAATCGATATGATCAAACAGCACCAGCCTGACATCGTATTAACGCTAGAGTCTGACCAATGGTGGCAAGACCAATTGGATCCCGCGTTAGCTGAGCAATGGCCCAATAGCGTTAAAATCCCGCTAGACAATCTTTATGGCATGCACCTCTATTCTCATCTTGAGCTTACCGACACCTCCGTTGAATGGCTGATTCAAGATGACATCCCGTCTATTCATACCAGAGTAACGCTGGCTAACGGTGACTCTATTCGCCTATTTGCCCTGCACCCTCGCCCGCCAGCACCTAGCGAGAGTGAAAAATCCCTTTGGCGCGATGCAGAGCTGTTGTTGGTAGGCAAACGTATTCATGAAGACCCCCAACCGACACTAGTCGCTGGCGACCTTAACGACGTGGCATGGTCACGCACAACACGCCTGTTTTGCCGTGTTGGCGGCATGCTTGACCCACGCCGAGGACGCGGGTTGTTCAGCACCTTCCACGCCAAATACCCGATATTGCGCTGGCCACTGGACCATATTTTTGTGACCGAACACTTCACACTGCTGGGTATGCAGCGGCTGAAGTACTTTGGTTCTGATCATTTTCCTATGTTGGCAACGTTTTGCTATCGCCCTTCGCGCAAAAATGAAGCAGAAACCCCAGAGGCCAGTACGGAAGAGCGAAGTGAGGCCAGCGAAACAATCCAAGAAGGTAAAATTGAAAAACAAGAGACCTGATCGCTGGCTACCTGCATTGCTTACTCAGGGACGCCTCCCTGGGTAAGCACGGCCGGGTCTAGCAGCCGCTCTAACGTTTCGCGATCCAGGTCGGTCCTCTCCTCAGCAACATCAATAATCGCCCGCCCGGCTTGATAAGCCTCTTTAGCAATCGCCGCGGCAGCGTTATAACCAATCACGCCGTTTAATGCCGTTACCAAAATAGGGTTCTTTGCTAGCGGCCCTTTTAAATTCTCTTCACGCACTTTAAAGGTCGCAATTGCTCTATCCGCTAGCAGCCGGGCGGTGTTACTCATCAGGCTAATGGAGGTAAGTAGATTGGAAGCGACCAGCGGCAACATCACGTTCAATTGAAAATTGCCGCTTTGCCCGGCAACCGTAATGGCCGTATCCAGGCCAATCACTTGCGCGGCAGCCTGAGCGGCTGATTCTGGAATCACCGGGTTAACTTTTCCTGGCATAATGGAGCTACCGGGCTGCAGTGCCTCAAGTTCAATTTCCCCCAGCCCTGCCAGTGGGCCAGAGTTCATCCAGCGCAAATCATTGGCAATTTTCATGATGACGCAGGCGAGCCCTTTCAGTTGCCCCGACAGCTCTACTGCCGCATCTTGTGACGAGAGGCTGGCAAAAAAGCTGTCATTGGGCGTGAACATTAACCCGGTCTGTTCACTAAGCTCTTGAGCAACCTGCTCAGCAAAACCGGCTGGCGCGTTAACACCGGTACCTACAGCGGTCCCGCCTTGCGCTAATCTGCAGAGCCTCTTCATTGCGCTGTCAAAACGCTCTATGGCCTGATTAATCTGGCTCGACCAAGCGCCCAGCTCTTGATCCATGCGCAGCGGCATAGCGTCCATAAGATGCGTACGGCCGGTTTTTACCACATGGCTTAGTTCGCTTGCGCGCTGATCAATAGTATCGCGCAGATGAACAAGGGCTGGGCGCAGCGATTCGTGAACAGCAATGGCCGCGGAAAGATGGATAGCCGTTGGGATCACATCATTACTCGATTGCCCCATATTAACGTGATCGTTCGGGGTTACCTCAACGCCCTCCCTGCTTGCTAAGGTCGCCAACACCTCGTTGACGTTCATATTGGTGGAAGTGCCTGAACCGGTTTGAAAAACATCGATGGGGAAATGCTGGTCATGCTTGCCGGTTAATACGTCACGAGCCGCTTTTTGGATAGCTTCACCACGTGCGCTATCTAACCCTCCCAGGGTTTGGTTTGCACGTGCTGCGGCTAGTTTGATGCGGGTGACCGCATGAATAAAAGCGGTCGGCATAGGCGTATGGGAAACAGGAAAGTTATTGATTGCCCGCTGAGTCTGCGCGCCGTAGAGGGCATCGAAAGGCACTTCCAGTTCGCCCATGCTGTCGCGTTCCGTCCGTGTGGCCATTGCTCTTACTCCCATCAGTGAAATTAATAATGCTGCTTATCTGAGCGCATACTCTCTCTTTCGTTCGCCAGCATAAAACTGCATCAACTCCCTTTAAGCTAGCTGGTTAGGCCATGCGGGTAAACATGACCTAGTCCACATACACTTACTTGCCTGCCTATCCTAAAATGCCTAAAGCCAAATGTTGCACTGCACAAAAACAGTTGTTATGCTGCATCGCAAGATAGCTTAAAAAGCTACCCAATCAATAAGCAGCGCCAACCTCTGGATAGCTGCTTTTGGCAAGACTAGACCCTGGAGGGTATGACGATGCGTACTTTAAACACGAACGAAATGACTCAGCAATTTGACAACATGTTTATGGCGCCAGTACGCGCTTATATGGCATTGAGCATCGATTACAGCGAAAAAATGGTCAATGCTCAAATGGATGCCAGCAAAGCCTATTTCGACACAGGCGTTGCACAGATGCGCCAGATGATGGATGTCAAGGATGCAGAAGGTCTGCGTAGTTACATGGAAGGTCAGCAGAAAGTTGTTAAAGATTTAGCCGAGCGCGCTAAAGGCGACGCAGATAAAGCTGTATCGCTACAGCAGGACTTTATCCAGAAAAGCCAGAAAATCACTGAAGATAACGTCAAGCAGGCGCAAACTGCCGCTAGCAAAATGACGAAAACTGCCTAAACCAACAAGGTTTAAGTAAACCATAACGCCACCGCTGGCCCTGCCAACGGTGGCGTTTTAGTCTCTGGGCCATCAATTTTCATCTCATTTCACCAACTATTTCAGTTCACCAACTATTTCAGTTCACCAACTAAGTGCAGATTTCACAAACGGAATGGTTAGTTTGCGCTTGGCCGACAAAGACGCTTTATCCAGTGTTTCCACCGCGCGGCAAAGCTCGCCCAACTCGCGCGGGCCACGATGCAAAATATAGCGCCCGACATCATCGGGTAGCTGCATTCCTCTCACGCTGGCGCGCAGCTTTAAAGCTGTCAAACGCTCTTCATCGTTCTCTAAAGGGTGTACGTGAAAGGTTACCCCCCAAGTCAAACGCGAAGCCAAATCGGGCAGTACCACATTGAGCTGGCGTGGGGAGGCACTTGCCGTGATCACCAGTTTTTTACCGGCATCACGCAGTCGATTAAAGGCGTGAAATAGCGCCTCTTCCCAACGTTTACGACCAATCACACACTCCAGGTCATCAATGGCGACAAGGTCCAGGCGCTCGATATCTTCCAGCATTAATGGCGGAAAATGGCCTAAATCACTTAGTGGCAAATAAAGCGTGCGCTTGTCAGCATCCGATGCGGCGTGACAGGCGGCTTGAAGCAAATGACTACGGCCAACACCAGGAGCACCCCAGAGATAAAGAAACTGCTCTCCCGTGGGGGTTAACTGCTGGGTAATATGCTCAACCAGCGGTGCGTTTGCCCGCGACGCATAATAGTTATCGAAAGTAGTGTCATCCCGCAGCCCGATCCCCAGTGGAAGCTGTGCCGGTATTCGGCTCATGGTGATTCCCCAAAATCGTTACGACCCTGCTTATCACGACCTAACTCATCATGATATGAAGAACTGGATTCAATTATCGTTGACTCTTTGTCGATGTTTTTATCGTCGTACAACTCACTATGTTGGTAACGAACCTTAACCTCTTTAAGTAGCACTAGAATGACCGCCGCGACGGGCAGTGCTAACAACACCCCTGTCAGTCCAAATAGATTCCCCCCCGCCAGCACCGCAAATATGACGGCGACCGGATGCAGGCCAATTTTATCACCTAGTAACTTAGGCTGTAGAATCACACTCTCAGCCACTTGGCCGATACTGAACACCAAAATGACGCCGACCAAGGCCCACCAAGTAGCATACTGGAAAAGCGCGACAACTAGAGCGATTACTAACCCAACGATAAAGCCCAAAAACGGCACGATGCTTACTAGCCCCGACACAAAGCCGATGAGTAGGCCAAAATTTAGGCCCATCAACGTCAAACCTACCGAATAAATAATTCCTAAACACAGCATAACGAGCAACTGCCCGCGCAAAAATGATGAAAGCACTTCATCGCAGCGGCGCGCTAAGCGAAAGGTATCATCTGCCCACTGACGCGGAATCAAATTGGCAATATTATCGAGCAAACGGTTCCAGTCCAAAAGCAAATAGAAAGTAACGACAGGGATCAAGGCCACATAGGTAATCCAAGAAACGAATGCCATCCCTGAGCGGCCAATTTGGCCTAAGGCCTGGGCTAAATAGCCACCGGCATCCCGCCAGTTTTCAGCGAGTGTTTCGCGGACATTGGTTAATTCCGCCGTCACATCGTAGCCAGTCCACTCCTGCACCTGTGGGGCAAGGATATTTTCCACCCAGTTGAAGATACTCGGGATGGCCTCTCCCAATTGTTTAAGCTGCTGGACAATCAGCGGAATCAATATGAGCAAACTCACCACTAGAATGAGGAGTAACACCAAAAACACACTACTGACTGCTAATGGGCGGTTCATCCCCCAACGCTGGAACTGGTTTGCTAACGGATCGGCTAGATAAGCGAGAATCATCCCAGCAATAAAAGGCATCAGTACTGCATCTAACAAATAAATCAAACCGCCGATCACCACTAAAAACAGGACACCCCACCAAGAATTCCGCATAGTTCCCTCTCAAACGTGGCTTTAAACCAACATTTTCATTAAACACTACTATTTTTACTTACCACTACTATGCCGCATATGAACAAAAGCTGCTCGTATGCTTTTCATCATGTGTCACAGCGGTGCGACCTGAGCCGCTGAGTGTTACAATCCGCTCAAGTTAAGCCCAGCACTGGCTTTGTCGCCAGCACTACCAGCACCGCTAATTGCTTCACAGGATCTGTCATGACCGAGACCTCCTCTTCTTCGGCTACTCCTTCCCTCAGCTATAAGGACGCAGGCGTCGATATTGATGCCGGTAATGCCCTGGTTGACCGCATCAAACACGTTGCCAAACGCACCACACGCCCAGAAGTCATGGGCGGGCTGGGTGGTTTTGGCGCGCTATGTGAAATTCCGGCGGGCTATCGGCAACCCGTGCTTGTCTCGGGTACCGATGGCGTCGGCACCAAACTGCGCCTAGCGATGGATCTTGGCAAACACGACACGATTGGGATTGACTTAGTCGCGATGTGTGTCAACGATCTGATCGTGGCTGGCGCCGAGCCATTACTATTTCTTGACTACTATGCCACGGGTAAGCTTGATGTGGATATTGCTGCTGACGTTGTCACCGGCATTGGTGCTGGCTGCGAGCTGGCCGGCTGTGCACTGGTCGGTGGTGAAACGGCCGAAATGCCGGGCATGTACGAAGGCAGCGATTACGATTTAGCTGGTTTTTGTGTCGGCGTAGTTGAGAAAGCAGACATTCTGGATGGCAGCAAAGTGGCCGAAGGTGATGTCATCCTGGGGCTTGCATCCTCAGGACCGCACTCCAACGGTTATTCGCTGATTCGCAAAATACTCGACGTCAGTAACGCTTCATTGACTACTGACATCGACGGCAAGTCCCTGGGTAATGCATTAATGGCGCCCACCCGCATTTATGTGAAATCACTGCTCTCGTTAATGCGCGGTAGTGACATCCCTGTGCACGCACTGTCACACATTACCGGTGGCGGTCTGCTGGAAAATATTCCCCGCGTTCTACCGGATGATCTCGCTGCTCATATTGATATTAATAGTTGGCAGCGCCCTGCCGTATTTGACTGGCTGCAGGCACAGGGCAACGTCAACGAAACCGAAATGCACCGTGTGCTTAACTGCGGCATTGGCATGGTCGTTGTCGTGCCTGCGCAACAGGCCGAGCAGGCCATCGCTCATCTGCAGGGCGAAGGCGAATCCGTTTATCGTCTTGGCCAGATCGTCAAACGCCAAGGGGAAGCCGTCATTCTGGAGAATCTCTCGGCATGACCAATACGGACTACCAAAGCGATACCATTAAAGATATAACCCCAGACCCCCTGGGTGCTCGCCGCATCGTGGTACTGGTGTCGGGTAGCGGCAGCAACCTTCAGGCATTGATAGATGCGCAGTCCCATGACCGCCTCGGCGGCGGGGAGATTGTTGCCGTTATTTCGAACGTGGCGGATGCTTACGGCCTAAAGCGGGCCCACGAAGCGGGCATTGAAGCGGTCGCCCTGCCCCACCGCGAATACGATAGCCGTGAAGCTTATGACGGCGCGTTGATCAAAGTCATTGAACGCCATGAACCGGATCTTATCGTCCTGGCAGGCTTCATGCGTATTTTGACGCCTCGTTTTGTTCAGCGTTTCTTAGGTCGCATGCTGAATATTCACCCTTCGCTGCTCCCCGAGTACCAAGGGCTTAATACTCACGCCCGTGCCCTGGCAGCCGGCGTTACCAGCCATGGGTGCAGCGTGCACTTTGTCACCGAAGAGCTGGATGGTGGGCCCGTCGTGCTGCAAGCAGAGCTCCAGGTCAGCCCTGACGATACGGTGGAAACACTGCAGGAAAAAGTGCGTTCCCGTGAGCATCTACTCTACCCGATTGCAGTGCAGTGGTTTTTGGAAGGCCGACTGCAGTTCAGCGCCGAAGGCGCCAAAATGGACGGTCATCTGTTACCCGAGCATGGAATGCGCCTTTCTCACGCCGACGCGGCTGAAGAGCTGGATGAGGAGTGGGACACAGAGCTGGATGACGAACAGCAGGACTAATGAATGCTTTCTAGCCGGAAATGACTGTTCACTCAGTTTGAAATAGAAACGCCTGACGGCTTTACCACCGTCAGGCGTTTTTTGTCAGCAAAGCAGTAAGGCTAGGTGCGCGGCAAAGTAACACCGCGCTGGCCCATGTACTTTCCTCCGCGGTCTTTATACGAAGTTTCGCACACCTCATCGGACTCTAAGAACAACATCTGCGCAACACCCTCATGGGCATAGATTTTCGCTGGCAGATTGGTGGTGTTAGAAAACTCTAGTGTCACGTGGCCTTCCCACTCGGGCTCCAGCGGGGTCACATTGACAATAATGCCACAGCGCGCGTAAGTAGATTTCCCCAAGCAAATAGTCAGCACATTTCGAGGAATCCGGAAGTACTCGACCGTACGCGCCAGTGCAAAAGAGTTGGGCGGAATAACGCACACATCGCCTTTAATATCGACGAAGCTTTTCGCATCAAACGCTTTAGGATCAACAATCGCTGAGTGAATATTAGTGAAAACTTTAAATTCATCTGAGCAGCGTACGTCATAGCCATAGCTTGACGTGCCGTAAGAAATCACGCGTTGGTCATTCACATAACGCACTTGCTCGGCTTCAAACGGCTCAATCATCGCGTCGCTTTTGGCCATGCGGCGAATCCAATTATCAGATTTGATACTCATGTGTTACTTCTTCACTCGCTAAAGGAAATAGTGGGTCCATCGCCTTGATTGGCATTAACCGCTTCGGCTACTTTTTGGGCGATAACAGCAAAGGTCTGGCTCACCGTCCCCTCAGGTTCAGATATGACACTCGGGCGCCCTGAATCCGTCAGTTCACGGATGGAGAGCGTGAGTGGTAGCCGTCCAAGCACTTGGGTATCGTATTCTTGAGCGATGTTATCTCCGCCACCAGTACCAAAAATAGCCGCTTCATGGCCACAGTTTTCACAGTGGTAAAGGCTCATATTTTCCACTACGCCCAGTACCGGCACGTTAACCTTGCGGAACATCTCGATCCCCTTGCGGGCATCTAAAAGCGCAATATCTTGCGGCGTTGTGACGATCACAGCGCCTGCCACCGGCACTTTCTGCGCCAGCGTCAGTTGGATATCGCCAGTGCCCGGCGGCATGTCGATCAACAGAAAGTCGAGATTGTCCCATTGGGTTTGCGTCAGCATCTGTTGAAACGCCCCCACCACCATAGGACCACGCCACACCATTGGCTCGCGAGTGTTAACCATAAACGCCATCGACATGGCTTGAAGGCCATGCGCTTCCAGCGGCAGAAATTTATCGTTGGCAGCCGCTTGAGGGCGTACACCCTCTTTAACACCCAGCATCTGAGCCTGACTGGGGCCGTAAATATCTGCATCAAGAACACCCACACGATATCCTTGCGCAGACAAGGCTAACGCCAAGTTAACGGTGACCGTGGATTTACCCACGCCACCTTTACCCGATGCCACTGCAATAATATGTTTAACCCCATCCATTCAATGGCACTCCTCATTTAGGCACTTAATTAACGTTGAGTGAATGATACTCCTCGGGGGCTCAATCATAAACCAGCAAACAAAAAGCGGATGCCGGTTGCCCGACATCCGCTCTCGTGTTGCTAGTCTACAGCGTTACCGCTTTTCACTATTAGCCAGCAGCGTTTTGCTGTGCTTCCTCACTACCACCATCGCTATCGTTGGCGCTCTCATCGCCATTGCTAGACGCTTCTTCTGACGAATTCTCTTGTGCAGAGCTGTCATTTGAAGAACCACTATTTGAAGAGCCATCGTCTGAAGCGCCGTCGTCTGAAGAGCTGTCTTCAGACGAACCGCTTTCTGACGAGCCACTTTCTGAACCGCTGCTCTGGGAAGAAGAAGTGGCTTCACCAGCAGACTCCTCAGCGTCGGCCAAACGGCTGTCTAGTGTGGAAAGCTCATCGCGCCATTCACCAAGCTGACTCTCTAAGCGCTCTAGTTGGCTCTCACGCTCTTCAATATCATTCTCAACGCTCGACACTTCCTCACGGCCCATCTCTAAAGCGACCATGACGTCATCGAGCTCGGTGCGCACGTCGCTCAAGCTCTGCTCTTCCTCTTCGCGAAGCGCCGTTAGCGAATCCACTTCATTTTGCAGCTCATCGCGTTCGCTAGTGATGGAATCACGCTCGCTTTTTAGTTCATCAAGCTCGCTTTGGGCAGTTGAGATTTCCTCTTCTAAACCGCTTAGCTGTTCATTTGACTGGCTAATCTGCTCTTCTAGCCCTGACAGCTCCTCTTCCATGCTGCCCAGCTCTTCAACCGCTTGTTGGCGCTGCTCCTCGGCTTCTTGACGGGCGGCTTCAGCCTCCTGACGAGCTTCTTCAGCGCTAGAACGCGCTTCTTCAACTTGCTGGAGAGTACTTTCCGCCTCATCGCGAGTGCTGATGATCTCGTCGCGCTCTTCACGCAGCGCGCTCATCTCACTGTCAGCGCTCTCTATCTGCTCATTAAGAGAGGCGATTTCTTCTTCTAGCGCATTTCGCTCGGATTCAAGTTCTTCTAACCGCGACTGCACATCGCTGACATTGGTTTGAGCACTCTCGAGCGAAGAATTGGCCTCTTGCTGCTGAGCCTCAAGAGACGCCATTTCCTCTTGCAGCGCGGCTAAATTGGTTTCAGCTTCCTCTATTTCGCTAATGCGCTGGCTCATTTGGCTGTTTTCTTGCTCAACGCTAGCGAGCTGCTCTTCTAAGCTATCGACGCGATCCTGGCGAGAGCCTGCGTTAGACTGCGCCATAATCGCCCAGACAACCGCAATAGCAGCGATCCCTGCAATCGCTTTTACTCGGTTATCTTGAAAGAGAGTTTTCATATCCGTCTTTTTAGCCGGCTCTGTCTTTTTGGCTGGCTCCGGCTTGTTGGCCGGTGTCGGGTGATCCGTATTATTTGTTTCTGACATTATGCGTTCCTCTTTGGTCTAAGCTAACGTTGGCCAAGCTAACGTAATCAATTGCATTTGTAATGCGCTAGCCGTGGATGTTCTCCCTTTCAGCATACACAGCTCCCTGTATCTAGCCAGTCTGTTAGTAACAATCGTATATAAATGTTGCTGTAACGTTACCACCACCCTCTATGATAAATCACGTTAAGCTGAAGGGGGGTGTTTACCCTCATAGAAGCCTGATGCTTGTCCATTGTGCACATCAAACCAACTGAGCGTCGTGTGCAGCGACACCACACTTCCCACTATTAGCAGCGTAGGCGGTTTAATGTGGCCCGCCAAGAAAGTAGCTGGAAGCGCTGACAAACACCCAATATGAGTTTGCTGTTGGCGCGTTGTTCCTTGCTCAATCAAGGCAAGCGGTGTTTCCGGCGCTAAGCCGTGCTTAATCAACGCCTGGCTAATCACATTTACGTTACCCAACCCCATGTAAAAAACCAACGTTTGCCCAGGCCGCGCGAGCGCATCCCAATCAAGATCACACTCGCCTTGCTGCAAATGTCCGGTCACAAAGCGCACCGACTGGGCATGATCGCGATGGGTCAGCGGTATTCCCGCATACGCCGCACAGCCCGATGCCGCGGTTACTCCCGGTATAACTTCCACACTAATGTGCGCCGCCACCAGGGCCTCAAGCTCTTCGCCTCCGCGGCCAAAAATAAACGGATCGCCGCCTTTGAGGCGAACAACGCGCTTACCTTGCTGCGCCCATTTTACTAGCGCTTGGTTAATACCATCTTGAGGAACGCTGTGCTGCGAGCGCGCTTTGCCGACATAAAAACGCTGCGCTTGCGCGGGTATAAACGCAACAATCTCATCGCTGACTAAGCGGTCATATAGCACGACTTCAGCAGACTGCAGCCGCTTATATGCTTTGAGCGTTAATAGCTCGGGATCGCCGGGGCCTGCCCCCACTAAACTGACCAAGCCATATGAGCGAGACATTTGCTCTCGTGCTTCTTCCAAGAAACCACCTCAGGAATAAAAAAGTTTTTTAATATGCAAAAAAGTAATTAATTTTATCACTAAATGCCAATAACGCATCGACTATTGCTTAGAATTCAACTTTTTATATTTTATAAAATAATATGTATATTCTTAAAAAATATAAATTTTAACCATATTGCCTGAAATTACTTACATACTGATTACGTAAATAGCGCTAATCTTCACGACCAAAATTAAATTGGCATATGCTTGGAGATTCACGCATGCCCGTGAATGATATAGACGCACCCCAGCGAATCAGCGCTGACCACTTGATACCCCACATTCCTGGCGTCATCTTTCAATTACACCGCGCTCGTAACGGTCATATGCGCTTCCCCTATATAGAGGGTGGCGGTGTGGCTCTCAAACATATTGACCGAGACCTGCTCGCACAAAATGCTGGTGAGTTGGTTGAGCAATTAACGGGCAATGATCACCCCAAAATCATGTCAGCGATCGAACGTTCAGCACGCTGGATGCTGCCGCTGACGACCCGCTTTCTACTACCGTTGCCGAAAGAAAAACCTCACTGGATTGCGGTGAGCGCACGACCAAAGACGGTCGTGGATGGAGTGCAGTGGAACGGCATAATGATGGACATTAGCGACCAGGTCTCCGAGGAGCAGCGGCTTCGCAAGCTATGCGATACAGACCCGCTCACAGAGTTACCCAATCGGCGCAAATTGATGGTGCATTTAACTAATATAGCCTCACTTAGCACCCGCCATGGCACGCCGCTCTCCATCATGATGATCGATATCGATCATTTTAAACGCCTTAACGACCGCTGGGGCCATTTGCACGGTGATGACGTGCTCAAACAGTTGGCGACACAAGCGCAGTCACTACTGCGCTGTGAAGACATGATCGCCCGCCTGGGCGGAGAAGAGTTTATGGTCGTGCTGCCGCTCACATCGCTGCAGCATTGCCATACACTTGCCGACCGAATACGCCATGCCATCAGTGTGTACGACTTCGGCATGGGTGCTGGCCAGGTAACACTAAGCATCGGAATTGCCGAATTTCGTTGTGGCGAGCCTCTTACGAGTTTGATCGAACGGGCCGACCAGGCGCTGTATAACGCCAAGGATATTGGTCGCGACTGCGTTTGCCTTCTACGCTAGTAAGAAACACCCCGCTAGAGGAGCAAAAAGATGGCAACGCTCGCTGAATCTACCTGCGAACCCTGCGGTAAAAATGCTCAGCCGCTAAACTTAGGAGAAGCCCAAGAGCGGCTAAAAAGCCTCAGCCAGTGGCAGATTGTCGAGCACGATGGCATCATGAAGCTGTCACGGAGTTTTACATTTCGCGACTTCGCCAACGCATTGGCATTCACCCAACGCGTTGGTGATATTGCAGAGCAGGCTGGCCACCACCCCGTTATTACCACAGAGTGGGGCAAAGCCACCGTCACGTGGTGGTCTCATGCTATTAAAGGCCTGCATCTAAATGACTTCATTCTTGCCGCCAGAACCGACGAGGTAGCCGAATAAATGTTTGAGCATATTGAGCGAGTCCCAGGAGACGCCATTCTCGGGCTGATCGAAGCTTTCAAAAAAGATACCAACCCACAAAAAGTGGATTTAGGTGTCGGTGTTTACCGTGATACCCAAGGCAATACGCCGGTAATGCGCGCTGTTAAGGAAGCAGAAGCTCGCCTGCTCAAAAACGAAACGACAAAAACCTATATCGGTTCTCACGGCGCGCCTAGCTATGGCGAAGTCGTGCTGCCCATGGTTTTTGGCGCTGATTCATCCGTCTTGAAAGCCAATCGTGCCAGCGCCACCCAATCACCAGGCGGTACCGGCGCGCTGCGCTTGGCTGCAGATTTTATTGCCACACAGCTGCCGGGTAAGGGTATCTGGGTAAGTGACCCGACATGGCCGAACCACCACGGCATTTTTACCGCGGCTGGTATTGAGCTGCACAAGTACCCTTACGTTGACCCCGACAACCGTCTCGACTTTGACGGCATGCGGTCAGCGCTGAAAAGCATTCCTGAAGGTGATGTGGTGGTGCTACACGCCTGCTGCCATAACCCCACCGGTTTTGATCTTTCCCATGACCAGTGGCAGGAAGTGCTGGAAATCGTGCGTGAACGCAAGCTGCTTCCGCTGATCGATTTCGCCTATCAAGGCTTTGGCGAAGGTCTGGATGAAGATGCTTATGGCGTGCGCCTGCTGGCAGAGAACCTTGATGAAGCGATCATCACCAGCTCATGCTCTAAAAACTTTGGTATTTACTGCGAGCGTACCGGTTGCTTGATCATGGTGGCCAAAAATAACGAGCAGATGGACAACATCCGCTCTCAAGTCGCCATCGTTGCCCGTGAGAACTACTCGAACCCGCCCGCTCACGGCGGCTCTATCGTCAGCGAAATTCTCCACGACGCCGAACTGACCGAGATGTGGCGTGAAGAACTCACCGAAATGCGTGATCGCATCAATACCCTGCGCCGCGACTTTGTGGAAGCACTGAAGCCCTACGGACTGGACGAGAAGTACGCCTGCGTTGCTGAGCAGCGTGGCATGTTCTCCTACACCGGCTTAACGCCGGAACAGGTCGATCGCCTGCGTGACGAGTTTGGTATCTACATGGTGCGCTCGGGTCGCGCCAACGTAGCGGGCTTCTCCCACGAGAATCTCCCCTACTTGGCCAAAGCGATTGCCGCTGTTAACGACTAATCGCCAAGCAGCAACGCAGTAACAAACGCCCAGGCAACGCCTGGGCGTTTTCATGTATTAGGCACTTGACCGATTAGTCAACACTTCGGCACACTCAGTATAGCCTTGTATACAACACACCATAATCAAGAGGCATAACATGGCGGCTGCCAGCACTCACTATCCGTGGTACAAAAAAGAAGACACTGACGCATTCTTCGCTCTCTTCCAAAACAACATCGCCAACTTTGTCATTATCGCCATCACCATGCTGGGCATGGGGTTTCCTGCCTCCATTGTCTATGGGCAAGTGCTGCCCGGCGCAGCGGTAGCGGTGATGGTAGGCAACTTCTACTATGCATGGAGCGCGGCAAGGCTGGCACGCAAAGAAAACCGGGCGGATGTGACAGCGCTCTCTTACGGTATCTCGACGCCGGTGATGTTCGTATTCCTGTTCGGCGTATTGCTACCCGCCAAACAGCTCACCGGCGATGCGGAAATGGCTTGGAAAGTGGCTGTTGCCGCCTGCTTTATAAGCGGTGCCATTGAAGCCGCGATTAGCGTCATTGGTCGCTGGGTGCAATACCACTTACCAAGAGCCGCTATGCTTGGCGCAGTGGCCGGCGTTGCACTGACGTTTATTGCCGGAGAAATGCTGTTTAAAACACTCGAAATGCCGATTATCGGCCTGCTGGTATTAGCGATTATTATTGTTGGGCTGGTCGCACGAGTGAGCATGCCCTTTAAGCTTCCAACCTCGCTATTTGCCATTATTGTCGGTACCGCCATGGCCTACTTGATTGGCGACGCTGGCACCGAACGGTTTAGCGATGCCTTTACCCACCTAGGCTTTTATCCATTACTTCCCAATCTGGCCTGGTTTGAGGGGCTGGGGCTACTGCTGACCAGCATGCTTGCAGTGCTGACCGTGGTGCTGCCCATTACACTGTATAACGCTATTGAAACCATGAACAACGTGGAAGCAATGGAGGCGGCAGGCGACAAATACGATGTGCGCGAATGCCAGGCAGTAGATGGCGCAGGCACCATGATTGGCGCGCTATTTGGCGGCGTCTTTCCAACTACGGTTTATATCGCAACGGTAGGCGCTAAATGGATGGGCGCGGGCCGGGGATACAGCCTGCTGAATGGCGCTGTATATGCCTTAGCCACCATGTTCGGTCTCATTGCTGCGCTGGCAGCAATTATTCCCGTTTCTGTAGTAGCGCCCATTCTAGTCTTTGTTGGCATGTCGATGATTGCGACCGCCTTTCAAGCCAACGACACGCGCTACTACCCTGCCGTGGCGCTGGCCATGCTGCCCTACTTTGCTAACTACGTGATGACGCGCTTTAATCGCGGGGCTGGCGAGGTAGTGACCGATATCTCAAGTGCCATCGTAGTAATGGGCCAAGGGGCCATGTTTATGGCGATCCTACTGGGCGCTATGACGGTCTCGGTGATTGATCATCAGTTTAGGCGTGCAGCCGCCTTCGCGGCAATTGCGGCGGGCTTTTCGTTTTTCGGACTAATGCACGCCCCTAAACTCTCTTTCAATGCAGCGCCAGAGTTTGTCATGGGCTACTTGGGTATGGCACTACTGTTTATGTATTTTTCCTATCAGGAAGCAGCACGCAAGCGTTAATGGATGAATCCCGCCTGCCGATGCGGGCGGGATAAAATACGCCGCATAACGAGCCATGCCATAAAGCCTGCCAGCAGATTCCCCACGGCCGCACCCGCCGCCAGCCCCCACCAACCGAAGAACTGCGAGCCCAACCATAGGCAAGGCAAATAACAAATAAACAGCCGCGCACTGGATAACAGCATGGCTCGTAATGGCCAACCTAACGCATTACCTGCCGAGACGACTAGCATGCAAACACCTAGTGCCGCATAGCTAGGCAAGAGAAAACGAATCAGCAGCGTCAGCTCGCTTTTCACATCCGGGTTGCCTGCCAACGCCATCGCTAGCCAGGGCGCTCCCAGTGCCAATACTATGCCGAGACCCAGCTGCCAAAATAGCGCGACCTTAATAGCTAACGTCATCAGCTGCTGAATTTGCCCCCAATCACCGGCACCGTAGCAACGCCCTAACCATGGCGGCAGCGACATGGTCATGGCCAGAATGACCATCAGTGAGAGTGTCTCCAAACGGCTTGCCAAGCCCCAGGCGGCCACTTCGCTTTCACCCAGGCCCGCCACAACAGAGATTGCCAGCATCGCAGCCAAGGGTGGCATCAGCTGGCTGACCATGGCCGGTGCGGCAATACCCGTAAATGGCCGCCACGACTGTTTGGCCTCTTGCCACAGTCCCTGCTGAGCGGCCCACTGGCGTTTAAGTAATTTACGCGTGGTCACCAATAGACCTACTGAAAAAGCAATCGCGGTTGCCCAGGCTGCGCCAGGTAGACCCCAGCCTTCCCAATCACCAATGCCAAAGATTAGCAGTGGATCGAGAACAAGGTTCACAAGACTACTCAGCACCATCATTTTGCCTGGTAGGCGGGTGTCACCGTGGGCACGAAAAACGCTATAGCTGAAATAAAGCAGTGCCCCCAACCATGTGGATAGCAGCTGAGGCGCCCAATAAATGCGGATATAGGAAAGCGTCGTTTCATCCGCGCCCAGCAGTCGAAAGATAGGCACATAAAATATCCATAATGCGATCGCCAAGAGGCCGATGACGCCGCCACCCGCCATAAGCACCAAACTGCTTAAGCGTCTCGCCCGGGCTTCTTCACCCGCCCCCAATGCCCGCGAAATAAGCGCGGCAATTGCAATACCCATCCCTACCTGAATGCCGATAATCAGAAACGACAAAGGAAAGGTAAATGACTGCGCGGCCAACGGCGCAGTACCCAAACGAGCAATAAATGCGCTATCAACAAGTTGAAAACCCAATAGCGCCAACACCCCAATGGCCATAGGCCACGTTTGACGCCATAGGGTTATCGCCAACTCTTTTTGTTGCATGACAGCAGCCAAGCACTCTCTCCTTAGGTGATGGATAAATATTTATCGGTTGTAACGTAAAACGCCACCGCCCTTAAAGGGCAGTGGCGTACTTAGCGCAGTAAATTCTTACTGACGAATACCTTCAAACGTCACATATAGCTCAAGTTCGTGCATAGATTCAGGGAAGTCACTCATATTAATACCATAATCGCCCAAGGTCAGCGTAGTGCTACCTTCAAAACCAGCGCGGTAGTTGCCCCACGGGTCATCGCCTTCACCCATCAGGGTAACCGGCATTTCAATCTCTTGAGTTTCGCCGTGCAGGGTCAAATCACCGGTCAACACGCCTTCATTATCACCCGTTGACTCAAAGCCTGTGGAGGTAAAGGTAGCTGTCGGGAATTCACTGGCATTCAAGAAGTCGCCGCTCAAGATATGACGGTCACGCTCAGCATGGTTGCTGGTCAGGCTATCCACTTGGACTTCGATTTCTGCTGAAGATGCTTCAAGGTCTTCAGGATCGTAAGCGAACTGGCCCTCAAACTCTTCAAAGCTACCTAGAATGTAAGAGAAGCCCAAGTGAGAAATTTTGAATTGAATAAAGGCGTGCTGGCCTTCGGTATCGATTTGGTAATCAGCTGCCTGTGCTTGGCTCAATGGTACCAGCGCTACAGCGGCGATCGCGGATGCAAATGCTGTTTTCTTGAACATATTGAATTGCTCCTTGCTTTACTTAATAGGCACCGCGGAAAGTCAATTATCTTACGCGCGATGTTTAGAAAAAGTGTAAACGGCTAACGTGATGACTTTGTTGCACTATGATCGCCAGCTCGGCTATGCGCAGGGTTTAGCATACGTACCAATGTTGAATGCCGGTCTAGCCAGTGGTGCTTAAACGCGGCAAGCGCGTGACCTGCCGATATAATTATCAATGCCAGAGCGCTATACCAATGTACGTTACCTGCCAAGCTTGCCTGGTTGGGGAAGTCATATACCAGTGCAGGCACCTCAAACCAACCAAAGACACTGATACCGCTCCCGTCAGCGGTAGAAATTAAGTAGCCGCTCACCATGACCAGCAATACAAGCACATAAAGAGCGATATGCCCCACATGGGCAGCAATAATCTCTAGGCGGTCGCCTTCTGCCGTAGGGGTTGGTTGAGCAAAACGCCATACTAATCGCGCCAGGGTAGCAAATAGTAGCAACATACCAATCGAGCGATGTACCCATGGGCCCTGATTGTACCAGGGGTCATAATAGCCAAGGTCCGTCATCCACCAGCCCAGCGCAAACAGACCGATAATAGCCAGCGCGCTTAGCCAGTGAAACAGAATACTGATCAACCCCCACCCGCTACGACTATTACGCCACATCACTGTTTTCCCTTATTCGTCGCTACCCGTTAGCGAATACGTTAATAACGCAAGCATATCGTGTAACCGCGTTAGGAACCGCTGAAAAAAGCAGAACACATCATTCGTAAAAACCACTGTTTGAAGATAGCGTGCTGATTGAGATTGGCGCAGAAAAAAACCGGCCAACTGCTGGGCCGGTTTTGCTTATCAAGCGGCTAGTTAACTCGCAGCCAGGGCATCCAGTCCACGGGCTAAATCACGCTGAATGTCTTCCTGGCTTTCTAACCCTACCGCGACTCGGATCAAGCCAGGGGCGATACCGGCAGCGGCCTTTTGGTCATCAGAAAGACGCCCATGGGTAGTGGTGGCCGGGTGGGTAATCGTGGTTTTAACATCACCTAAATTACCCGTTATCGAAAGCATGCGAGTCGCATCAATTACCTGCCACGCGCCTTCCTGACCGGCCTTCACTTCAAAGCCCAATACGGCGCCGAACCCCTTTTGCTGCTGTTTGGCCAAGGCGTGCTGTGGATGATCCTCCAGGCCGCTATAGAACACGCGGTTCACCGCCGGATGTGCATCTAACCAGCGGGCAAGGATCAAGGCATTTTCACAATGCGCTTTCATACGCAGTGATAGTGTTTCCAACCCTTTGGTGAATATCCAGGCATTGAAAGGGCTCAAGCACGGGCCGCAGGTACGTACCACACCGAACACTTCTTCAAGCAGCGCATGGCTCCCCACTACTGCCCCGCCAATGGCACGGCCCTGCCCATCCAAATACTTAGTCGCCGAATGGATGACTAGGTCAGCACCTAGCGCCAACGGCTGCTGGAGGGCCGGTGTGAGGAAGCAGTTATCAATTGCCAGCAGCGCGTCGTGACGTTTGGCCAACGCGGCCAGGGCCGGAATATCGGCAATTTCAGACAGCGGGTTCGAGGGCGTTTCGGCAAACAATAGACGCGTTTTGGGCGTGATCGCCGCTTCCCATGCAGCGGCATTGGAAAGCTCGACATAACGCGTGGTAATACCAAACTTGCCTAAATACTTATCGAACAGACTAACCGTTGAGCCAAATAGCGACCGGGAGGCCACAATTTCATCCCCTGCTGAGAGCAATGCAAGCGCGGTAGACAGAATGGCCGACATACCCGAGCTGGTGGCAACACAGCGCTCGCCGCCTTCAAGCGCCGCTAGGCGACGCTCAAAGGTATGCACTGTCGGGTTGGTAAAGCGCGAGTAAACGTTACCCGGCTCTTGGCCACCGAACTTACGCGCCGCTTCTGCAGCGCTTTCATAGACAAAGCTCGAGGTCGGAAAAATAGGCTCCGAGTGCTCCTGCTCAAAGGTGCGCTGATGGCCTGCCCGGATCGCCAGTGTCTCTAATGACCATTCATCCTGGTGACCGTCTTCCTGATGATTGTCATCATGCATAAGGCTTCACTCCTAATCGTCCAGGTCATCGTCTTGATTGTGCATATCGACAAGAGCGTGATCGCCAGCGCTCTGATCCTTGGCAGAATCATTACGGCTAGCTTCAAGCGCGGCCAAATAAGCGTCGTCGATATCGCCGGTGACGTAGTTGCCGTCAAACACCGAGCAATCGAACTCTTCCATTTCAGGATTCACTTCACGACACGCCGCTTTTAGATCTTCCAGGTTTTGATAGAAGATGCGGTCAGCCCCAATTAAATCACCGACCTCCTCTTCGCTACGGCCATGGGCAATCAGCTCAGACGCGGCGGGCATATCGATGCCATACACATTGGGGAAGCGAACCGGCGGCGCCGCCGAGGCAAAATAGACCTTACGGGCACCGGCATCACGCGCCATCTGGATGATCTGCTTACAGGTCGTGCCGCGCACGATGGAGTCATCCACCAGCAGCACGTTCTTGCCTTTAAACTCAACGTCGATAGCGTTGAGCTTTTGACGTACCGATTTCTTCCGCTGAGTCTGCCCCGGCATAATAAAGGTACGGCCAATGTAGCGGTTCTTCATAAACCCTTCGCGATATGTCACCCCAAGGTGCTGTGCCATTTCGAGGGCAGAGGTGCGCGACGTGTCTGGAATAGGAATGACCACATCAATATCATGATCCGGCCATTCATTGAGGATTCGATCACCCAGCTTGCGGCCCATCTGCATCCGGGTGCCGTAAACATAGGCACCGTCCAGCAGCGAGTCTGGGCGCGCTAAGTAAACATGTTCAAAAATGCACGAGCGAAGCAGCGGACGATCAGCACAGACTTGGGTATGAATATTGCCTTCGATATCTACAAAAATAGCTTCACCAGGCGACAGATCACGCTCAAGCTCAAAGCCACCGACATCCAACGCAACGGATTCGGAGGCGATCATAACCGCTTGACCGTTTTCCTCTTCGCGGGTACCGAAGACTACCGGGCGAATACCGAAGGGGTCGCGGAACGCCACCATGCCAAAGCCATTAATAATCGCCACGGCGGCATAGCCACCTTTACAGCGACGGTGAACGCGACGCACGGCGTCAAAGATGTCTTCCGCTTCCAGGTGTAAGCCTTGCTTACCCAGCTCATGAGCAAACACGTTGAGCAGCACTTCAGAATCGGAACTGGTATTGATGTGGCGTAAATCGGTCGAGAACAGCTCCTGTTTCAACTGCTCAGAGTTGGTCAGGTTGCCGTTATGCGCCAGCGCAATACCATAAGGCGAGTTGACATAGAACGGCTGCGACTCTGCTTCACTTGATGAGCCTGCCGTCGGATAACGTACATGACCAATGCCCAGGTTGCCTTTCAGGCGAGCCATGTGGCGGGTGTGGAATACGTCACGAACCAATCCGTTACTCTTGCGCAGTAAGAAGCGTCCCTCGCTCCATGTCATCATGCCGGCAGCGTCCTGGCCACGATGCTGAAGTACGGTCAGGGCATCGTAGATTCCCTGATTTACCGCCTGTTTGCCTAGAAGGCCCACTATACCGCACATTCACGTTACCTCGCTTAATGCCATGGCTTACCTAAGTCACTTACCTAAGCAAGCCCGTACGTTCGTAGAATCGACTTCAGTAACAGGTCAATCACCTGTCGGGATAACTTCACGTTCCGCTGCACCAGGCAGGCGCAACGCAGGCAGAGAAATATCTCGTAGTGACGACGGCGCATCAGGCAGCTCGCGATCCCACTGGTTTAACTGACTCACCGCCCAATCGCGCAGTTGGATAAAGGTCGGCCGCAGCTCCGCCTGTTGCCACGCCTGTAGCTCAGATAACGGGGTGAGCGTAATCAGCACCGTCGCCACAAGCAAAACAACCGCCCCGCGGGCAACACCGAAAGCGGCCCCCGCCACGCGGTTCAACAAGCCCATGCCGACCCACTCTACGGCAGCGTGCACCAATCGGATCACGATGCCACAGAGTAAAATGACGGCAAAAATCACCAGCATGAAAGCGAGCACCAGGCGGGCATCAAAGCTTTCAATAAACCCGCTCATCAGTTCCGCCACCGGCTCGGCGAGCACCCGGGCCACCATTAACGCGACGACCCAGGCGGCCAAGCCCAATGCTTCGCGTACAAATCCTCTTACGAAACCGGCTAGCATTGATAACGCCAGCACGGCCAAGAACACCGCATCAATCCATGTTAACGCCATGGTTTAGTCTCTTACTCGAACAAGAAGGCCCTGAACATTGGCGCGTTCTTTGATCGAGGACATGGCGGATTCACCGTCTTCGGAGGTGGCATACGGGCCAACAAATACAGTGGTCATATTGTTATCACGCTCACGTTGATAAACGCTAAACCCCTCTTCTGACAGTTGTGCGCTGAGTCGCTGGGCATTCGCTGGCTCACCGAAACTGCCCACTTGCACCGCCCACTCCCCTTGGGCGCTGGAAGAAGGACTAGAAGCGCTTTGTGACTCGCTTCCAGAGCTGCTTTGACCACTGCTACTATTGGTGGCAATTAAATCAGCGATGGGGTCGCTATCAGGAGTAGACGGCGCCTCGTCGGGCTCACTGGAGCCTGCCGCTTCTGCGCTAGAAGGTGACTGGTTTGAAGCAGCGATTTGATCGGTTTGCGGCGCTCGCGGGTTGGCATCAATAGGGATAGAGCCGTTGTCACTATCGTCACTGGGTGCTGAAGATAATGCGGGTTCATCAATGGTTAAGGGCCTTTCTGGCGCGGGTACATTACGACGCTCCACCTCAACCGGCTGCTCAATGACAAAGCTCGGCTGGGGACGCTCTTCTCTAGGTGCCGGGTCACTCATTAGCCACGGCACAAAGATCGCCAGCAGTGCGAGCAAAATTACAATACCGCTAATGCGTTCGGTTTTACCGTATTTCATTTCCGTCTCCATCAAGCGACGCGGCGCCTGTTGGTAGTGGCCGAGCTAGCAGTGCCGCTACAGTAAAGAACGACCCGGTGGCCAAGACACGATCATTGGGCGTTAACACCTTAGCGAGCCAATCGGCGCCAGCGTGCGGCGACTCTGCGCAAAAGTGCACCCGCCCTCCCTGAGCTATAATACGTTGCGACAACTCACTTGCCAGGCAACCTCGTTCGCCTGTCAGCGACACGCATACCCAATCGCTGATGCGGGCAGATAATGCCTGTATGACACCGTCAATATCCTTATCATTCAACATGCCGATAAGGCCCCACTGCTGGCCCCCTTCGGGCGGTGACGGTAAGTGGCGAGCGACGTACTCGGCGGCATGAGGATTATGCCCAACATCCAGGCACCATGGCCCAATCCATTGTAGCCGCCCAGCCAGTTGCACCGTCGCGAGCCCTACTTTTACATGAGCGGGCACCAACGCCATTCCGGCTAGTACGAGCGCTTGTAATGCAGTCGCCGCATTATCGATAGGCAGCCCAGGGTCAGGAAGCGCGTCAACGACGATGCTCGTGCCATCCGCTTGCTGCCCCTGCCAGCGCCAATTGGAATACTCTTCACCCATGGTTTGGTGGGTAAACTGCTGCCCTAATGCAAACTTAGGCGCTGCTAACGACTGTGCGCATTCGAAAACGCTTACTGGTAACGCTTGACTGCCTAATACGGCTGGCTTGCCAGCACGGAATATACCGGCTTTTTCGCGCCCAATCTGAGCCAGATCGGTGCCTAAAAAATTAGCATGATCCTGAGCAATCGTGGTGACGATGGCCACATCTGCATCAATGATATTGACCGCATCAAGTCGACCGCCAAGACCTACTTCAAGTACCGCAAGATCAAGTTCTGCGTTAGCTAAGCACCACAGACCGCACAGTGTGCCCGCCTCAAAATAGGTCAGGCTGATTTCATCATCCTGCAAGCGTGCTCGCTCAACGTGCTCAAAACCTTCTACGAGCAGTTTATCCTCAGCTTCCTGACCGTCGATTTTGACGCGTTCGTTGTAGCGCAATAAGTGGGGTGATGTATAGGTACCCACCCGCCAACCGTGGGCACGGGCAATGCTCTCGATCATGGCAAGGGTTGAGCCCTTGCCATTTGTTCCCGCCACGGAAATAACTCGGGGAGCAATCGGGCTTGAAAGCAGCCCCATACGCCTTGCCACTTTGGAAACCCGCTCCAGGCCCATATCAATACCGACCGGGTGCAACGTTTCCAAATGTTGAAGCCATTGATTTAAAGACAAGGGCGACAAGGAGTCTGGCTGCAAAGAATCAGGCATTGCGTGTATGGTCGTCACTCTTAGGGGTAGAGGAAGTGTCCTTCTTAGCCGGCTCAATGCTTTCAAAAGTGACGTCAGCAGTGTCCGCTAACGCTGCCTCTTCGACGATAGGTTCTGAAACGTCCGCATCATCAGTCGACCACGAACTAACTGGCGTAGCATCGTGATGAGTCAGTTTACGCAGCACACTGCCCACGCGGGCACGCATTTCATGACGATGAACGATCATATCGACAGTGCCATGCTCAAGCAGAAACTCACTGCGCTGGAACCCTTCGGGTAGCGTTTCACGCACCGTTTGCTCAATCACCCGTGGGCCAGCAAAGCCAATCAAGGCATTGGGCTCGGCAATATTTAAATCGCCCAGCATGGCCAGTGAGGCTGAAACACCACCAAAGACGGGGTCTGTAAGCACCGATATATACGGCACGCCTTCTTGCTTGAGCTTTTCAAGCGCGGCGGATGTTTTGGCCATCTGCATCAACGAGAAGAGCGCTTCCTGCATGCGCGCACCACCCGAGGCAGCAAAGCACACCAGCGGGATATTCTCGTCCAGGGCCAGGGTAGCGGCGCGCACAAACTTCTCACCGACCACCGCCCCCATCGAGCCGCCCATAAAAGTGAACTCAAAGGCAACCGCTACTACCGGCAAACCGTCCAACTCACCGCGCATTGCCACCAGTGCATCTTTCTCACCGGTATCTTTTTGCGCTGCAGTCAGGCGGTCTTTGTATTTTTTAGAGTCGCGAAACTTCAATCGATCATTGGGTTCGATTTCCGCCGCGATCTCTTCGCGTCCTGCTTTATCCAAGAACCAGTCCAAGCGTTTACGCGCCGTCAAGCGCAGGTGGTGATCGCACTTGGGGCAGACGCTATTGTGTTTCTCTAACTCAGGAAGATAGAGAACCGCTTCGCACTTGGGACATTTACGCCAGAGGCCGTCGGGAACGCTAGCGCGACGGTCTTTACGCTGGATACGACCCATGGAGGGTACGATCTTGTCTAACCAGCTCATATCAAAAAGGCTTCCGTTATACGTCAACGCCTGGCAAAACCAGGCTTGATGAGTGTCGTCAAACTGTTAAGTATAGGCGATAAAGCATTTAGCTTTAGGCATCCATCGCCGTACGCATTTCTGCTAATACACTTTTCAACTGGCCCGCAATGGTTTCCGGCGCATCCAAGCTTTCGGCGATACGGTTAACCAAGGCGCTACCTACAATTACACCATCGGCGACTTTAGCCACTTCCGCGGCCGTAACGCCATCACGAATGCCAAAACCAACGCAAAGCGGCAAATCGGTCATCCCACGCAGTGGAGCCAAGTGCTCGGCTACGTCTTCGGCATTCAGGGTGGCAGCGCCTGTCACGCCTTTCAGCGAAACATAGTATAAGTAGCCCTCGCCATGGGCGCATATTGTAGCGGCACGCTCGTTAGAAGTGGTAGGCGCAACGAGAAAAATCGCCGCTAAATCACGAGATTTCAGCAATGGGCCAATTTCATCGGCTTCTTCCGGTGGCATATCGACAATCAATACGCCATCGACGCCGACTGTGGCAGCTTGGTCAGCAAAGTTCTCGTAACCAATACGCTCAATCGGATTTAAATACCCCATTAACACGACTGGCGTTGTGGTGTCGGTTTGGCGAAACTCATTGACCATTTGCATCAGGTCAACCAGCCGTGTGCCCTGCTTTAACGCACGCTCACAGGCTTTCTGAATCACTGGGCCATCGGCCATTGGGTCGGAAAAAGGCACGCCAAGTTCAATGACATCGGCACCGGCGTCTACCAGTGCGTGCATAAAGCCCACCGTATACTGCGGTGCTGGGTCCCCTGCGGTGATGTAAGGGATCAGAGCCTTGCGGCCCTGCTGTTTAAGTTCACTGAAACGCTGATCAATACGGTTCATGCTCGCCCTTAAAAAAGCTGACCTTAAAATTCGATGCCATCAATCTTAGCAACGGTCATGATGTCTTTGTCGCCACGCCCAGAAAGGTTGACCACGATATGTTGGTCAGGTCGCATGGTAGGCGCCAATACCTTGGCATGGGCCAGCGCATGAGCCGACTCAAGAGCAGGCATAATACCTTCCATATGCGTTAACTCACGAAACGCTTCCAGCACTTCGTTGTCCTTAGCCACCACATATTTAACACGGCCAACATCCTTCCACAGGGCGTGCTCCGGACCTACGCCCGGGTAATCCAGGCCGGCTGAAATGGAGTGTGTGTCTGACACCTGACCCGCTTCATCGGACATTAAATAGGTGCGGTTACCGTGTAGCACACCGCGCGGGGCGTTGGACGCCAGCGGTGCCGCGTGGCGGCCCGTTTCAACCCCATCGCCACCGGCTTCTACGCCGTACATAGCAACGTCATCATCTTCAACGAACGGATAGAACAGCCCCAGGGCATTCGAGCCGCCCCCAACACAGGCAATCAGCGCATCTGGCAAACGGCCGATCTGCTCCAACGACTGGCGACGCGCTTCACGGCCCACGACCGCGTTAAAATCACGTACGAGCAGCGGATAAGGGTGTGGGCCAGCCACGGTACCGATGATATAGAAAGTGTTATCAACGTTGGTGACCCAGTCACGCAGCGCTTCGTTCATGGCATCTTTAAGCGTACGCGTACCGGACTCTACCGGAATCACCCGTGCGCCCAGTAAGCGCATACGATAGACGTTTAGCTTCTGACGTTGGACGTCTTCCGCCCCCATATAAATATCGCACTCAAGCCCAAGGCGAGCAGCAACAGTAGCGGAGGCAACGCCATGCTGGCCCGCCCCCGTTTCAGCAATAATGCGCGGCTTACCGGTTTTCTTTGCCAGTAGCGCCTGGCCGATGGTGTTGTTGACCTTATGAGCGCCGGTGTGATTCAGGTCTTCCCGCTTCAGCCAAATCTGTGCGCCACCAAGGCTTTCCGACCAGCGTTTGGCATGATAAAGCGGCGACGGGCGCCCCACATAGTGGGCAAGATCATAGTCAAACTCAGCTTGGAAGTCGGGGTCATCACGTAAGCTGAAATATGTTTTTTCCAGCTCTTCCAAAGCAAAGCTGAGGGTTTCTGACACAAACCGACCGCCGTAGGGGCCAAAATGACCACGGGCATCCGGCATTCGGGTCAGGTCACTGAACTTTGTTTTCAGTACAGTGTTAGAAACGGTTTCAGAAGCGGTCACAGAGACACCTCACAAGATCGCCAGAACAGGCAACCAATAAATGAATCAACTTAACAACGTAGCTCGATAAAATACCCATAGGCAACATACATGAACTGCGTCTATCTAAACGTGCGCAAAGAGCGCTAACAGGCGTCGGCTAATGCCACATGACGAACGAAAGACGCCATCTTATCGGCATCTTTACAGCCGTGGGAGGCTTCAATACCGCCGGATACATCCACTGCATAAGGCGCTACTTGGCGCACAGCGTCAGCGATATTATCAGCACTCAACCCACCGGCGAGGATAACAGGTTTTGCTAGATTTGCGGGGATTCTCGACCAATCAAAGGTCTCCCCTGTGCCCCCCGGCACTCCCGGCCGGTAAGCATCTAACAGCAACGCCTGAGCCCCATGATAGCGTTCAGCTTCATGCGCTAAATCTATTTCATCGCGCATGCGTAGCGCTTTCATCCACGGAAGCGAATAGCGCTGGCAGGCGTCGGGTGTTTCGCTGCCATGAAACTGGAGCATATCTAAATAGGGCAGACAGCGCTCAATCAGCTCATCATCCTGATCTACAAACAGCCCTACGCGGGTCACAAATGCTGGCACGCGCGCTGAAAGCACCGCCAGTTGCTCGACATCCACACTACGGGCACTGCTCGGCCACATCACAAAACCTAAGGCATCCACCCCTAGCGCCACGGCACGATCAATATCCTCGCCGCGGGTGAAACCACAGAACTTAATGCGCGTACGGAGTAACGGCAACGTACTCATATAGACGCCTCCTGTTCAGGGTTAATTGCCGTATTGCTAAGCGAACGGTTGCGACGATAGGCGACCCGGGGCGTATCAGGGAGCTCGCGCTCGCCTGTCCACTCGCCGGTAAATGCGAGTAATTGCGGCCCTAAAGGCTCCTTAGGCAAATCAAAGCGCTCATCGTACACCGAATCAACAAAATGCAGCCCGCAGGCGGGCGCCGTGACATCGCCTTTGCGACGGTTTTGAAGCGCTAAAAGTTCACCAATATAGGCTTCTTTTTGAGCACCGCGGCCAACGCTCACCAGCGCACCGGCAATATTGCGGATCATATGGTGCAGGAACGCATTTCCTTGAATATCAATCATGACTAGCTGGCCGTAGCGCTTTACGTCGACAAAGTGCATATGCCGCCAGGGGGTTTTTGATTGACAGCCAGCGGCACGGAAGCTCGAAAAATCGTGCTCCCCTACCAGCGCCTGAGCGGCTCGATGCATGGCATCGGCGTCTAACGGATCTCGGCACCAGGTCACATTGGCGCGCTCCAGTACGGGGCGGCTAATCTGGTTCAGCAAGACGTATCGGTAGCGGCGCCCCAGGGCGCACAGGCGTGAATGAAAGTCGTCGCCCACTGGTTTCACCCAGCGCACGGCTATGTCGCGAGGTAACTGGGTGTTGGCACCAAAAATCCAGGCTTTCTCAGAACGCCCCGCGGTGGGGTCAAAATGCACGATTTGGCGCGTTGCATGCACTCCCGAATCGGTGCGGCCGCTGGCATTCACCTGAATAGGCTCATTGGCCACCTTGGACAATGCAGCCTCTAACGAAGCCTGGACAGAGGCGGCGTGCTTAAGGCGCTGAAAGCCGCAGTAATGGGTACCGTCGTACTCGATACCCATCGCCAAACGACCCGTAAGCGGAATTTTCTCATCGAAGTGATAGAACAGCGTCATCAAGCCACATCATTTTGAAGATTTTGAAGGTTCGCTATTATCCAGGCCTCGCGGCTTGAATGCTACCTCTTCAATTTCCCACTCCTCTTCAATCGGCCGATGCGGTTGTTTTGCAGGGGAAACAGTTTCGGCGTCAGGCTGACTGGCGAACTCTACCGTAGGCTGCATTGGGGTTTCGGTGCGCAGGCCTTCTTGGCTACTTGGCGTGTTCATTAAAGTGGGCGGGTGATAATCGATAAAGCGATGCCCGGCATCCTCAGACCCTTTGGGGGCGCGTTCGGTTGGCTGTACATGATCAACAGGTGCCGCTGGCTCAGCCGATTTTAAGTCAGCACTGAGAGAAGCCAGCAACAAACGCATGGGCGCTGGGCTTAGTGGCGGCGCTAATGACAAGTGATCAGAACCGTTATCGGGGGCAACATGCAGACCTAAGCGACGCTGACGTCCTTGCTCAGCCAACCCGGATGCCTGGCTTTTTTCATAACTATTCTCATAGCTATTTTCATAATTTGTTTCATAACTGTTTTCATAGCGAAGCGTGTCATCTTGCTCGGGCGTTTGCGCTTGCTCATCAATTAACCACTGATCGGAGTTCGCCGTTGACGCTGCGCTGGTGTAAGAAATCTCGGGTTCGTCTTCGATGGCGACCTGTGGCTCGCTTTGTTGATGTGGCTCTTCCACGTCGTCATCATTCGCCTGGATTGGGTACGCAACAGGAACAGCCTCAGGCATCTGCGCTGTCTTAGAGGCTGCTTTAGGCGCTGCACCAGGCGTGACTGTTGGCTTTGTTACTGGCTCAGGGACATCGTCCCAGGTCTCTTCACGTCGCCTGCGTAACCACACCAATACTCCCAGAAGCAGCGCGATGGCAGCTAACGCGAGCGGCCACTGATAACGCTCAACTAAGGCAGCCACTCCCGGGCTGCCCATCTCATCCATGCTGGCAATGAGTGGTTCGGGTGACTGCTCTTGAGCAGCCAACGCATCGCTCAACGCCTGAGTTAGCGAGGCCACTTCACTACGCAGCGCATTAAGCTCGGCACGCATTAACGCGCGCTCTTCCATTACCTGCTGAAGCGTCGCTTGGCTTAGGCGCAGCTGCTCGGTTAATTCTGCCCGGGTTAGCGCCTCGGGCTCGTCGGCAGCCTCTTCCAGTGCAGCTTGGTCATTTAATGCGGGGTCATTTACTGCGGGGTCGTTTACTGCGGGCTCGTTTGCTTCTCGCTCATTTTGTTCAGCGCCACCCGCGGCAAGCGCGCTGTCTGGCTCAGCTGCACCAGTAGACTCAAGGGTTTGGCCAGCAGCTATAGCAATGTTTGAAACCGCATCCTCTTCAACGTCAGGTAACGGCACTGTCTCCAATGAGCCGTTGCGGCGAGCGCGCCAGGCTTCATTCATCGCTTTTATAGCGGCGTCAGCATCAAGATGGGAGCGCGCCAAAATTCGCTCAGCATCAGGGACACTCAGCGTTTGGCCTGCACGCATATCATTTATATTGCCGCTAGGAAAGACGTCTGGATTGGCTTCCAGTAGCGCCACCATCATCTGCTGAACGCTAGCTTGAGGGGGTTTAACGCGCTCTGCGACGCCCCATAGTGTATCGCCGCTACCCACATACGCGCTGCTGCTGCCATTTCCACGCTCGCTTACCACGGGTGGCGCCGCTGATCTGGCTTCAGCCACCGGAGGAGTCGCTGCGTTACTCGTTGTTGGCGCAGCGTTGGGAGCAGCGCTTTGGGCCTGCCCTTGCTGCGAATAGCCCTGGGGATCAAACAGCAAGGTGATGTCACGAAATTGTTGGCCGCCCGGAAACTCAACCGCCAGCAGCAGGTCAAGCCAAGGCTCCTGCATCGTTTGACCGGAGCTTAAACGCACTTGTCGTTGCCCTTGCTGCTCTACAATCTGGGCACGAACACTTGCAGCTAGAGGCGTCCATTCAAGGCCCGCCGCGGCAAAATCTTCCGGCTCGGCAACGCTGACTCGGATATCGTCAAGAGCGTAGTCACTGCTTTCCAACAATGGAATGGAAGCATTTAGAGGCGCATTCAGATACGAGCCGACACTCGCCTGCCCCAGCCCAACGGCTAGTGCAAAAGGACTCACTGCACTCAATGAGAGCCATGTAATCCATGTCAGTGTCTTTTTCATGAATGATCCCTGATCGCCTACTTACTTTTTTACCATGGATACAAGCTTATTGTATTACGTCTTTTTTATCATAACTTAACGAAATAAAGCCGTATTTCCCACTACCGTGATTAATAGCAGCGTAAAAAAACGGGAAGCTGCAACCAGCTTCCCGTCTTCGACTAGCGTATAACAGCGAACAATTACTGTTCCCGCAGAATCTTCAGCATCCGCTTAAGGGGCTCTGCTGCGCCCCACAGCAGTTGGTCACCGACGCTGAACGCGGAGAGGTATTCACCCCCCATTTGCAGCTTACGTAGGCGGCCAACCGGCACCTGTAGCGTACCAGTGGCAACGGCAGGTGTTAGGCCAGCAATGGTCGCATCCTTGTCGTTCGGGATCAGCTTGACCCATTCGTTGTGCTTGGCAATGCGATCTTCGATCTCATCCAACGGCACATCGTGCTTCAGCTTGATGGTGAACGCCTGGCTGTGTGAGCGCATTGCGCCAATACGAACACATAGGCCATCGATGGGGATCGGATTGTTGCCGAGGCCAAGAATTTTATTGGTCTCAACACTGGCCTTCCACTCTTCACGGCTCTGACCGCTTTCCAGCTTGCTATCGATCCACGGTAGCAGGCTACCTGCCAATGGTGCGGCGAAGTTATCGATCGGGAAATTGCCACCGCGCATTGCGGCGGTTACCTTGCGATCGATATCCAGAATCGCACTGGAGGTATCCTTCAGCTCTTCACCAACACTGTCGTGTAACTGCCCCATTTGGTTGAGCAGCTCGCGCATGTGCTTAGCGCCTGAGCCAGAAGCCGCCTGATAGGTCATGGAGGTCATCCATTCAACCATATCGGCTTCAAACAATCCGCCCAAGCCCATCAACATCAAGCTTACAGTACAGTTCCCGCCCACAAATGTTTTGGCGCCCTTGGATAGCTGGTCATCGATAACCTTGCGGTTAACCGGATCCAGCACGATCGTCGCCTCATCTTCCATACGCAGAGTGCTAGCGGCGTCAATCCAGTAGCCTTTCCAGCCTGCGTTACGCAGATCTTTGTAGACTGGCTTGGTGTAGTCACCGCCCTGGCAGGTGACAATAACATCCAGCGCTTTGAGCGCTTCAATATCGAAGGCGTCTTTAAGCGGAGGCACATCCACACCGATATCGGGGCCGGGCTGGCCAACCTGGGAGGTGGTGAAGAACACCGGCTCAATGCCGTTAAAATCACCATCGTCCAGCATGCGCTGCATAAGTACAGAGCCCACCATACCGCGCCATCCCACGAAACCGACTTTCAACATATGAAGTCCTCCTGCAAAGAATGAGTCTCTATATTATACACACTTCTTTACGCTGATTTTTGAAACCACATTGACCAGTGGTGTAATAACGACTGCGTAATCCAGGGCGCCGGGGATAGGTCGTAGAGGGGGTCATTTGCCATGGATGGCAAATGTAGCGCCCATGGAGGGGTTCACAGCGCCCCCTCGTAGGCCTATCGCCGGGATAGCCCAGCCAACGTCACTTACTGCTTAGCAAACGCCGCCAACACTGCATCACCCATGGCATCGGTGCCGATGGTCTGCATGCCTTCTGAGGCAATATCCGCCGTGCGCAGGCCATCATCCAATACGCTGCCCACAGCGGCTTCAATACGCTCCGCCAGAGCATTCTCATTCAGTGAGTAGCGCAACATCATGGCCACTGAAAGCATCATGGCTAAGGGATTTGCTACGTTCTGACCCGCGATATCCGGCGCGCTGCCGTGGCACGGCTCATACATTCCCTGCCCACTTTCATTGAGCGATGCTGAAGGCAGCATGCCGATAGAACCGGTGAGCATAGCGGCGGCATCAGAGAGAATATCGCCAAACATATTGCCGGTGACCACCACGTCAAACTGCTTCGGGGCACGTACTAGCTGCATAGCGGCGTTATCCACATACATGTGGGTAAGCTCTACGTCCGGATACTCCGGCGCCAAACGCTCCATGACTTCCCGCCATAGAATGGTGACTTCCAGCACATTGGCTTTATCAACTGAGCAAAGCTTCTTGCCACGCTTCTGAGCCATTTCAAACGCGACACGGCCAATGCGCTCGATTTCGCTTTCAGAATAAATATAGGTGTTAAAACCTACGCGCTCGCCATTACGGACTTCAATGCCGCGGGGTTGGCCGAAGTAGATCCCGCCTGTCAGCTCGCGAACGATCATAATATCCAGCCCGGCGACCAACTCAGGCTTGAGGCTTGAAGCGCTGGCGAGCTGCGGATAAAGCATAGCTGGGCGCAAATTACCGAATAAACCCAGGTTTTTACGCAGGCCCAACAGCCCTTTTTCAGGACGCTTGGAAAGATCTTCGATTTTATCCCACTTGGGGCCACCCACCGCACCCAGCAAAATAGCGCTGGCCGCTTTGGCTTTTTCCAGAGTTTCCGCGGGCAGCGGCTCACCGTGGACATCGTAGGCAGAGCCACCCACCAAGCCCTCTTCCACTTCAATATCCAAACCCGCTTCTTGGCAAGCTTTTAACAAGCGTGCCGCCTGGGCCGCAATCTCGGGGCCAATACCGTCGCCCGGTAACAATAAAACCTTATGAGTCATGCTGAATCCTTAGCACTTACAACTAAATAACTTAGGGTCAACGGCAGGCCTCTGCGAGGGCGCTGTAAACCCATCCCTGGGCGCTACTTTCGCCATCCTTGGCGAAAGACCCTCGCGTCGACCTGCCCTTGCCTACGCATTGCGAGATCTCAAAAATACTTACGCAGACTGCCGGAATAACCAGGGGCGCGCGGCTTTATGTTTCTGCTCAAAGGCGCGAATGGCGTCTTCGTCTTTTAGCGTCAAGCCAATATCGTCCAACCCTTCCAACAGGCAGTGTTTGCGGAACTCATCCACTTCAAACTCTAAAATCTCGCCGCTGGGGGTAATGACGCGCTGATGCTCCAGATCGACATCCAACTGGTAGCCTTCATTGGCGTCCACTTCGGCAAACAGGCGATCTACTACGTCTTCTGGGAAAGTGATTAGCAGAATGCCGTTTTTGAATGAGTTGTTGTAGAAGATATCGGCAAAGCTGGGGGCAATCACCACTTTGAAACCGAAATCTTCCAGCGCCCACGGCGCGTGTTCACGAGAGCTACCGCAACCAAAATTGCGCCGCGCCAGCAATACTTCAGCGCCTTTAAAGCGCGGCTGATTCAAGACGAAATCTGGGTTCAGCGGACGCTGCGAGCAGTCCTGGCCCGGCTGACCTTCATCCAGGTAGCGCAGTTCATCAAACAAGTTAACGCCAAAGCCGGTACGCTTGATCGACTTCAAAAACTGCTTGGGGATAATCAAATCGGTGTCGACGTTAGCGCGATCAAGGGGCGCTACCACGCCTTCAAAACGTTCAAACTTTTTCATGGCTTAGGCCTCCTGAGCGTGAGTGGCATCGTTAGCGGGTAAGCTGCGAACGTCAACAAAGTGACCGGCGATCGCCGCTGCCGCTGCCATGGCGGGGCTGACCAAGTGCGTGCGGCCGCCATAGCCCTGGCGCCCTTCAAAATTGCGGTTGGAAGTAGAGGCGCAGTGTTCACCCGCGCCCAACTTATCCGCGTTCATGGCCAAACACATCGAGCAGCCCGGCTCACGCCACTCAAAACCTGCTTCAATGAAAATTTTATCCAAACCTTCCGCTTCCGCCTGACGTTTCACCAAGCCAGAACCCGGCACCACCATGGCCAGCTTGATCGAATCAGCCACTTTATTGCCCTTGGCGACTTTGGCGGCTTCACGCAAATCTTCGATACGCGAGTTAGTGCAAGAGCCGATAAAGATTTTATCCAGCTTGATATCGGTGATTTTCTGGTTGGCCTGAAGACCCATATATTCCAGCGCGCGGGTATGACTGCGCTGCACGGTTTCATCCAGCGCTGCGAGCGGATCAGGCACTTGGCCTGAGATACCGGTGACCATTTCTGGGCTGGTGCCCCAACTAACCTGCGGCTCGATCTCTTCAGCCTGCAAAGTAACCACTTTATCGAACTGCGCATCGTCGTCAGACACCAGATTGCGCCAGTCTGCCACGGCGGCTTCCCACTGCTCAGCAGTCGGCGCGAAGGGGCGCTTGCCAAGGTAATCAATGGTGGTGTCGTCCACGGCAATCAAACCTACCCGAGCACCTGCTTCGATAGCCATGTTGCACACTGTCATGCGGCCTTCCATGGAGAGCGAGGCAATTGCGCTGCCGGCAAACTCAATGGCGTAGCCGGTGCCGCCAGCGGTGCCAATCTTGCCGATAATCGCCAGCACCACATCTTTGGCCGTCACGCCGAGGCCCAGCTCGCCTTCCACACGTACCTGCATATTCTTCATTTTTTGCGCCAACAGGCACTGGGTCGCCATGACGTGCTCGACTTCCGAGGTGCCGATACCGTGGGCCAAAGCGCCAAAGGCACCGTGAGTCGCGGTGTGGGAGTCGCCGCACACTACGGTCATGCCCGGCAGTGTTGCACCCTGCTCGGGGCCCACCACGTGCACAATGCCCTGGCGCGGGTCGTTGATTTTGAACTCTTCAATGCCGTACTCAAGGCAGTTGTCGTCCAGGGTCTGTACCTGAATCAGCGATACCGGATCTTTGATGCCGCTGTTGCCTTCAGCGCGCTCTTTAACCGTAGTGGGCACATTGTGGTCTGGTGTTGCCAAGTTGGCATCCAGGCGCCACGGCTTACGGTTTGCCAGGCGAAGCCCTTCAAACGCCTGGGGCGAAGTCACTTCATGAAGCAATTGGCGATCAATGTAGATTAACGCGGTGCCGTCATCGCGCTGTTTCACCAAGTGCTGATTCCAAAGTTTGTCGTAAAGCGTTTGGCCTGACATGTGGCTCTCCCGGGCAGTGCCCTGCTAGTTCGGTATGGCAGCCTCTGTGTGCTGCTTATATGGCGATAGCAAGAGTGTCACGCGACTCGCGCATAAAAGCAATTCATGTTATTCATAGTTTAGATTCCATATTGGAATACCTGATCAGAGAGCCTCAGTGGATACTCAAAGCCTCCAAGCATTTATGGCCGTGGCCGATACCCAAAGCTTCTCACGTGCCGCGGAGCAGCTTCACCTTACCCAGCCGGCCATCAGCAAACGCATTGCTACTCTGGAATCCCAGGTGGGCACTCGGCTGTTTGATCGCATTGGTCGGCGCATCGCGCTAACCGAAGCCGGTAATGTTCTGCTACCCCAAGCGCGGCGCATTCTGTTGACCGTGGAAGATAGCCGCCGCGCCCTGGCGAATCTTTCGGGCCAAGTTGGCGGTAAATTAACCCTGGCTACCAGCCACCACATTGGCCTGCACCGCTTACCACCGCTCTTAAAGCAGTACACCCAACGCCATCCGGAAGTAGAACTCGATCTTCACTTTTTGGATTCAGAGCAGGCTTACCAAGGCGTCTTGGATGGCACACTGGAAATGGCGGTGGTAACACTGGCGCCCCACCCTCATGAGCAGCTACAGGTTATTGAACTGTGGCGTGATCGGCTCTGTTTTACCTGTGCTATTGACCATCCACTCGCCTCTCATGCCAAACCCCAAGCTCGCTCTCACACTCACCCTTACACTCACCCTTACACTCACCAAGAAACGTTATCGCTTTCCGCGTTGTGTAATTTTAATTGTGTGATGCCAGGGGCCAAAACGTTTACCGGTTCGTTGATTGCACAGCGCTTCACTGAAGCAGGGTTAAAACTGCCGGTCAGCATGGCAACCAACTATTTAGAAACGCTCAAGATGATGTGCAGCGTAGGCTTAGGCTGGAGCCTACTACCGGAAAAGATGGTCGATAGTGAGCTAGTAGAGCTTAACGTCGATACTCCCCCTATCCATCGCCCGCTAGGGTATTTGGTGCATACCAACCGGACGCTTTCCAACGCAGCGCGTCGCATGATTGAGCAGCTAGAGGCAGCACGGGAGAACAAAGAAGCTCAATAAAGCGCCTTATTCATCAAAGGTTACTGCCTCAACCAAAGTTATTGCTGGTCGTACTGCGCAAATGCTTCTTTACCGGTTAGCTGCTTGGTTTTTTCCGCCAAAGAGTAGTAAGTAGGTTTTTGCTCTATAAATATCTGCTCGGTTATTTTCCACGCATCAGTGCTATCCAGAAGGCCAACGGGAAGCGCGTAGTGCCCATTCTGCTTTAACCGATAAAACAGGTGCGTACCGCACTGCCGACAAAAACCACGCTCAGCCCAATCTGATGAATTGAACGTCGCTATGTGCTCTGCGCCTTTAAAATCCACATCCCCTGCAAAGTCAACGGCAAACATCGGGCCACCTCCCCACTTTCGACACATCGAGCAGTGACAAACGCCGACATGGTTGCTTTTGGTGGTAACAGTGACGCTAACAGCGCCGCAGAGACAAGCTCCCTGATGAGAAACAGCCATTATCACAGCTCCTTCTAAATTTGTAACATTGTGTAAATAAAAAAGAATTTTCTGATGCATCAGCTGTCGGAAAACTCATCACCACAAAATAGCTTAAAAGTGACTAGCACTATTTTAAGAACCAAAAAAAATCTCTTAGAGAAAGATATCCATCTCTTTAATCCCCCTATAAGTGCCGCTCTCATAGGGGTCTGATGAATTTTATCAGCTGTTTGGCTGATGATATCCCTCTTCAAGTTCACGTTTTATTCCAATATTTACTTAAAGATACTCCTATACACTAGAAATATACATTTGATTACAAATCTGTGGTCATTAGCTTTCTGGGTAGGAGTATCACCATGCAAAATCGTCCTAGCTCCCTACTGCCGATTTGCCTGCTCGCCTGCTTAACATCGGGCGTAGCGTATGGGCAAACGACGACCGATGCGCAACGCGAAGCATTAGTTATCCAAGCACGCCAGGGAGCTCTGGAAACATCAATCGACGGTTTAAAAACGCTTTATTACCAAACACGCGATATTCGTGTTCGTGAGGATTTGGTAGCACTGCTGGTGCGAGCCGGGCGCCATCAGGAAGCACTCGCCGTTTGCGATTGGTGTCTAACAGAAAATTACAGCGATTCAGAACTCGCCAACCTAGCAGGGGCGGCACGCAGTGCAGGTGATTACGATCAGGCGCTGGAACTGTTTCGAGCGCTCACCTACCGTGATCCTTCCAACGCTCAGGGATGGCTAGGACAGGCGTTAGTCCATACGGATATGGAAAATTATACCTTGGCGGATATCTCTCTACAGCAATACAACCAAGTAGCGGGTACAACGACGGCAGGCCTTGAGGCAAGGGGCTACTTAGCAGCACGAACCGCCAATGCCACGCAAGAACTGGATGCCCGCCAATCCTTAATCGCGGAAGACCCCAGTAATACGAGTGAGTTAAATGCCCTTTATCGGCTGGCGGTAGGCTTGGGTGCTAGCTCTGCAGCACGCCGTATTATGGAAACGAACCCCGAGGTTTTCAGCGATAGTGACCGCCTATGGCTTACTTATTATGAAGGGGTAACCGATATACGCCTGGGTATTCACACCGACCAACCCTCAAGAACCCGCAGCGGCCTAGAGCAGCTGAATAATGTTCTGAGCGCACCGAATGCCCCTCAGGAGCTCATTACCATTGCCGAATACGACAAGGTAGTGGCTCTAGCTGAATTAAGGCGCTTCTCTGAAGCTGAAGCGCTGGCGGTGAGACTAGAGAATCAACACGGCCAGCTACCCAGCTACGTTGCTCGCGCCAGAGCCCATGCGCTTAATGGTATGGGCCGCCCAGAAGAGGCCATCACGCTTTATGAAAACCTGATTCGGCAATCTCCCAAGCAGGCCACAAACCCTGACGACCCGCTTAATGAAGGGTTGTTCTACAGCTATACCGACGCCCAGCGCTTTCGTGATGCGGATAAGTTGCTAGAACAGTGGCGTGCCAGTGAGCCCGAGCAGCGCTTGGACTTCACTCAAACCGTTCGTATCGAAAACCCCAACTACCAGAAAGTATTACTGTTAGAGGTGCTACTTGATGCCTGGCGCGGCCGTGAAGCTGAGGCCAGCGAACGCCTTGCCGCGTATCAAGCTCAAGCGCCAGCTGACCCTTACTTATGGATCATCAAAGGTGATATCGAACGCGACAGAGGCTTGCCAAGAAAGGCCGAGGAGTCTTATCAGCAAGCAATGCCCTTATTGCCTCCTGATCGGCAAGAAGCCGCCGAGCATGGCGTATTGCTTTCGCGGTTACAGCGTGGCCAATGGAAAGGCACGACCAGCGAGATCGCTACCGAAATTGCAACCGCACGACCAAGCGCATCACGGGACGATATGGCCCGCGAGTGGCGAGAACAGCGTGCACCGCAACTAAGCTCCACCGTTGAGCGTAGCAAAGGCCAAGGTAGCGGCACGCAGGCATCTCGTGAGTGGCGCTATGAAGTACTTTTGGAAGGGCCGCGTAATGACAACGGTTCCCGCCCTTTTGCTCAGCGCATTGGTCAGTATGGGGAGTTTGAAGATGAGGATCTTTATGCTTCTTACAACGTGGCGGGCTATGAATGGAACCTACACCCCGCCACGGTAACGCTGGCGGCAGGCCATGGGTCTCAGCTTAACGAGGACTTCCTGGCGCTCGCCGAACTGCAGTACGCCCCAACAGACCACATCACCACGACGCTGGGTGTCGAAATCAACACCACCGATACACCACTGCGGGCGCTGCGGGACGGTATCAATGCCGACCGCTACCGGGCTGAAGTGGCCTATCGAAAAGATGAGCGCGGCGCAGGTGCGCTCGGCGTCATGGCCACGGATTTCGACGATAGCAACCTTCGGCAATCCGTTTTCGGATACTGGAACCAAACGCTCTACCACCTGGACCGCTGGCAGGTTAATGGCGGGGTTCAAGCTTCTGCATCACGCAACGATGACGTTGAAGCCAGCTATTACAATCCAGAGCGCGATGCCAGTTTAGCAGGCGTCCTGTCAGTTAATTATGAGATCCCGATCGATTACCGGCAGTCCTTTATTCAAACCGTTTCCCTAGGTTCAGGCCGCTACTGGCAAGAAGATTTTGACAGCGAAAACACTTGGTCAATTGGTTACCAACATAGCTGGGAGTTAGCCCCCAACGTGAACTTTGAATACGGCATCGCCCGCGAAAGAGCCGTCTACGACGGCGTTCCTGAATACGACAACGTTATTTCAGCCGGTTTTGTATGGAGATTCCTATGACACTCTGGCGCGTCATTATGATGAGCGCGGTTCTGCTTGTTATCGTCAATATTCAGCAGGCTCAAGCCGCACGCTCAGCGGATGATTATGTGGTGATCAGCTACCACGATGTCGTGGACTCCACGGTCACGCCCGATCTAGATATTTATTCACAGACGATTACGCGTGGCCGACTAGTCGAACACTTCAACCTGATTGCCTTAGGCGGCTATCAGCCAGTGAGTTTACAGCAGATCATCGATGCCAAAGCGGGCGGGCAACCCCTGCCTGAAAAAGCGGTGCTGCTGACGTTCGATGACGGTTATCGCAGCTTCTACGATATTGTTTTCCCGCTGCTCAAGCTATACGACTTCCCTGCGGTGCAGGCAGTGGTAGGCAGTTGGCTGGATGTTCCAGCAGGCGGACGAGTGCCCTACGGCAAAATCACCCTCCCCCGCGAACGTTTTCTTTCCTGGGAACAAGTTAAAACCCTAGATGAATCGCCGCTGGTAGAAATTGCATCCCACACTTACAACCTTCACTACGGCGCTGTCGGTAATCCGATGGGCAATGAGCAAGCAGCTGCGGTGACTAGCATTTGGAACGCGGGCAATGGTTATGAAAGCGAAGCGGACTACATCGAACGCATACGCAATGATATGGCACGGACGCAGCAGCAATTCCAAGAAAAAATAGGCAAGAGTCCGCGCGTGATGGTATGGCCCTACGGCGCTTACAGTGAAGCGACGCTCAATATCGCCTCCGAATATGGCATGAAGTACACCTTCAGCCTACTCGGTGAGCCCAACCAGCTTAATGACCCCATGCGCAGCATTAACCGCTACCTGATTGACCAGGAAACCACCTTGGAAACAATTGAGGAGATTCTCTCTAACCGCGTTTGGGATAATGACGATCTGCGTATCGTGCACGTTGACTTGGATTACGTATTTGACCCAGATCCCATTCAGCAAGAACAAAACCTGGACCGGTTGATTGAGCGCATTTCTCGGTACGGCGTTAGCACCGTTTACCTTCAGGCCTATGCAGACCCGGATGGCGACGGCGTAGCCGATGAACTTTACTTTCCCAACCGCCACTTACCGGTCAGAGCCGACCTCTTCAACCGGGTTGCTTGGCAGTTAAAGAAACGTGCCAATGTGAAGGTGTACGCATGGATGCCGGTACTGTCGTTTGATCTGGGGGATGGTTATCAATACGTCACCGATGTAAGAACCGGCAATGAATCTCCAGACCACTACCGCCGACTCTCTCCCTATGTGATTGAGAACCGCAACACCATTCGTGAGATCTACTTAGACCTTGGCCGCCTAACCAAGTTTGACGGTCTGCTATTCCACGATGACGCCTTCTTGACCGACTTTGAAGATGCTAGCCCCGCGGCATTGGACGCCTATGAGCGGGCGTCGTTACCCCGCGATATTAACGCCATTCGTAACGACGAAAACTTGTTGGCCACCTGGGCCCGCTTTAAGGGAGAACACCTGACCGATTTCACGCTAGAGCTGGAGAAAGCAGCTAACTACTATCGCCAGTCCGACAACAAGGTATTCACGACCGCTCGCAACCTGTATGCCGTCACGGTGATGGAGCCGCGCAGCAAGCGTTGGTTTGCCCAAGACATGCAGAATTACGCCTCGTCTTACGACTTCGTTGCCGTGATGGCCATGCCCTATATGGAAGGAGCCGAGAACCCCAACCAGTGGCTAAGAAGCCTAGCCCAGCGTTCGCTGGAACAGGTGAGCGCTGACCAACTGGTGTTCGAGCTACAAGCTCAGGATTGGAATACCCAAACCCCCATACCCAGTGCAGAGATAGCCCAGTGGGTACGCATACTGCGCGAAGAAGGTATCAAACACATTGGCTACTACCCGGATGATTTTCATCAAAACCATCCTGATATCAATGTGATGAGACCGGTATTTTCCATCGGACGTCGATTCAGGGCCATCCCATGAACATACTCGACCACCTAGCCATCTTTACCCTCGGCTACCCCAGCCTGATGGCAACCATATGGATATGCGGGGGCATCTACTTCTACGTTCATTGGGAGCGCAAGCAGCCCTGGCCCACCACCTTCACGTGGGATGAAAATGCCCCGAAGGTAACTGTGCTGTTGCCCTGCTATAACGAAGGGGCCAATGTGGATGAGACCATTTTTCACCTCTTTAAACAGAATTACCCGTTCATGGAAGTTATCGCCATTAACGATGGCAGCAAAGATGACACTGCCAGTCGGCTTGACGCCTTAGTGCTTCAATACCCTGCCTTAAAGGTGCTACACCAGGCCAACCAAGGCAAGGCCAGCGCCATGAACAACGGCTTGAGCCACGCCACCGGCGATATCATTGTAGGCATCGATGGCGATGCGATACTCGACTACGACGCGATTGGCTATATGGTCAGCCACTTCCTCAGTAGCCCTAAGGTCAGTGGGGTTACTGGCAACCCACGGGTCAGAACCCGCTCGACCGCCATTGGCAAGATCCAGACCGGTGAGTTCTCCGCCATCATCGGCCTGATCAAACGCGCACAACGCATCTATGGAATGGTGTTCACCATCTCAGGGGTCATCTGTGCGTTCCGGCGCAAGGCGCTGGAAGAGGTCGGTGGCTGGAATACCGACATGATCACCGAAGACATCGATGTCAGCTGGCGCTTACAGCTGGCAGGCGGCCAAGTTCGCTATGAACCCAGGGCCATGTGCTGGGTACTGATGCCGGAAACGCTACGCGGGCTTTTTAAGCAGCGGCTGCGTTGGGCGCAAGGTGGCGGCGAAGTGTTCCTGCGCTATTTCACGCAAACCATTCGTTGGAAAAACCGCCGCTTCTGGCTGCTGATGCTGGAGTACATTGTCAGTGTGGTGTGGTGTTACTCAGTGATTACTTTGCTTTTTGCTTGGCTGGTTTCTCAGTTCTTTGTGCCCATGTCGTGGCCTATCACCGCTACGCTGCTCTCCTATTTTGGCAGCATCCTCATCGCTATTAGCTTCATCCAGTTCACCGTCAGCTTCTATATCGACAGTCGCTACGACAAAGAGATATTCCGCTGCGTTTACTGGAGTATCTGGTACCCGTTCGCCTATTGGATTCTCAATATGGCGACCGTTGTAATTGCCTTCCCGAAAGCTATGCTGCGCCAATGCGTATTCCGGCGAACGTGACCGGTCATTCCGGTGATCGTGACCGATTTGCACACAGCCTTCACGCTGGAGAGAGTTTTGTACGCTGAGCGGTCACGATGGGTCAACCGATTCCGTTTTTTGTGCGTTGGTTTTTCTCAGTGATTCCCCTTTCAGATTGAGTCGGTGAGCGCCGTGC